>JAYTXS010000146.1:0-4242 GCA_043742845.1 Gammaproteobacteria bacterium | reverse complement strand
GCGGACTTTGGCAAGGTGGCGGTGCTGCTCGGCGGCGACTCCACCGAACGGGAAATTTCCCTGTTGAGCGGCACTGCCGTGCTTGCGGCTTTGACTCGGCGCGGCGTCAATGCGCACGCCTTCGACCCCTTGACTCGGCCGGTGCAGAGCTTGGTGAGCGAGGGCTTCGATCGGGTATGGATCGCGCTGCATGGACCGGGCGGCGAGGATGGCACCATGCAGGGCGCGCTCGAGTGGTTGGGGGTGCCTTACACGGGCAGTGGTGTGCTCGCCTCGGCGCTGACCATGGACAAACTCAAGACCAAGCGCGTGGTGGTGGGCGCCGGCTACGCCGCGCCTGAATATGCCGTGCTATCGAGCACGGCCGACCTGCAGCACGCACTCGGCACCGTCGGTCTGCCCATGATGGTCAAACCCGCCTCGCAGGGCTCTAGCGTCGGCATCACCAAAGTCACGAGCGCTGCGCAGCTCCCGCAGGCCTACGCTGAGGCGCGTGCCGTCGATCCCATCGTGTTCGCGGAGCGGTTCATTGCGGGCGACGAATACACCGTCGGTGTGCTGCACGATCGCGGCCTGCCGTCGATCCGCATCCAGCCCGCCACCGAATTCTACGATTACCAGGCGAAGTACTTTCGCAACGACACGCAGTATCACTGTCCGAGCGGCCTCGCGCCGGCAGCCGAGGCTGAACTGCAGGCCGCGGCACTCGCTGCCTTCAAGGTCACCGACTGTGTGGGTTGGGGGCGTGTGGATTTCATGCGCGAGCGTGACGGCGACAAATTCTATTTCATCGAAATCAACACCACTCCCGGGATGACCGATCACAGCCTGGTGCCGATGGCGGCGCGGCAGGCAGGCATCGACTTCGAAGAATTGGTGTGGCGCGTGCTGGAAAGCAGCTATCTGCGAGAACGGAAATGAACCTGACCTTGCCGATGCGCCGCAATCGATTCAAAGCCAAGCCTAAGGTGGAGAAACCCGCCTGGCAATGGCCGGCCTTCATCGTGGAGTGGCGCCGTTACGTACGCCGCGCCGTGCTGCTGCTGGCGCTGAGCGGTGGCTTGGCAGGACTTGCCTGGGCGCTCGATCGTCCGGTGCGCGTCATTTCCATGGACGGCAGCTTCCAGCGTGTATCGCCGGGTCAGATCGAGAAAGCGGTCGCGCTCTTCGCGCATGCCGGGTTCATGTCGGCAGATCTGGACGGGATTCAGAATGCCGTTGAAGCACTTCCCTGGGTGGAACATGCGCGCATTCAGCGGCGCTGGCCCAACAGCCTGCATGTCACCGTGGTTGAGCAAACTGCCGCCGCCCGTTGGGGCGAGTCGGGATTGCTCAATACCCGCGGCGAACTGTTCGTCAGGTCGGCGACGCATGTGCCCGCGGAATTGCCGCACTTGAGCGGTCCCGAGGGCACGGAATCGCAGGTGGCACAGCGATATCTCGCGGTGCAGGGGCGAATGCTGGAGGCGGGAATGCGCATTGCAGCGCTGCGTCTCGATGAGCGCGGTGCCTGGGAGTTGGATCTGGACAGCGGCGTCACCGTGCGACTAGGCCGGCGCGAAGTTGATGAACGCATCGATCGCTTCATTCACACCGCATCGCAGGTCATTGCACATCGATTGAACGAAATCACTTACGTCGACATGCGCTACTCGAATGGTTTTGCGATCGGCTGGCGCAACCCCGGAGTGCCGGCAACGGTGCCGGCCTACAAGCGCAGCGACGATACCGACGCCTGAAGGAATCTTTTAAACACATGGCTAAGCGTTCTGATCGAAATCTGTTGGTGGGCCTTGATATAGGCACCAGCAAGGTCGTCGCCATCGTCGGCGAGATCAAGGCCGACGGCGCCTTGGAGATCATCGGCATCGGCAGCCATCCCTCGCGCGGCTTGAAGAAGGGCGTGGTGGTGAACATCGAGTCGACCGTACAGTCGATTCAGCGCGCCGTGGAGGAGGCCGAGTTGATGGCGGGCTGCGAGATTCACTCGGTGTATGCGGGTATTGCCGGAAGCCACGTGCGCAGCCTCAATTCGCACGGCATCGTCGCCATCAAGGACAAAGAGGTCGTGCAAGGCGATGTCGAGCGCGTGATCGATGCGGCCAAGGCGGTCGCCATCCCTGCGGACCAGAAAATTCTGCACGTGCTGCCGCAGGAATACATCATCGACAGCCAGGAAGGCATTCGCGATCCCATCGGCATGTCGGGGGTGCGGCTGGAGGCCAAGGTGCACATCGTCACCGGTGCCGATAGCGCGGCGCAGAACATCGTCAAGTGTGTGCAGCGCTGCGGCCTCGCCGTCGATGACATCGTATTGGAGCAACTGGCGTCCAGCTACGCCGTGCTCACCGAAGATGAAAAGGACTTAGGCGTGTGCGTGGTGGACATCGGCGGCGGCACCACGGATATCGCGGTGTTCGGCGGCGGGGCGATCCGGCACACCGCCGTGATTCCCATTGCCGGAGATCAGGTGACCAACGACATCGCCGTGTCCATGCGCACGCCCACGCAGTACGCGGAGGACATCAAGATCAAGTACGCCTGCGCCCTGTCGCAGCTTGCCAATCCCGACGAGACCATCGAGGTGCCGAGCGTCGGCGACCGCCCGCCGCGACGGCTGGCACGGCAAACGCTGGCGGAGATCGTCGAGCCGCGCTACGAGGAATTATTCGCACTTGTTCGCGATGAGTTGCGCCGCGCCGGCTTGGAAGAGCAGGTGGCGACCGGCATCGTGCTCACCGGCGGCAGTTCCAAAATGGAAGGCGCCATCGAACTTGCGGAAGAAGTGTTCCACATGCCGGTGCGCTTGGGCGTGCCGCAGTACGTGAGCGGGTTGGTGGATGTCGTCAGCAACCCCATTCATGCCACCGGCGTCGGGCTGCTGCTCTACGCCAAGAGCAATCTCGACGTGCAGCGTTCGGCGCCGCCGCTGCTCGCGGGCGGCATGAAAAATGTTTTTGAGCGAATGAAAGCCTGGTTTGCGGGCAATTTTTAATTGATTTGCGATTAGATAAAACGAGGAGAACTGGAATGTTTGAACTAATGGACTCTTATAGTCAAAGCGCCGTCATCAAGGTGCTGGGTGTGGGCGGCGGCGGCGGCAATGCCGTCTCGCACATGGTCCAAGCCGGCCTCGAAGGCGTGGATTTCATCTGCATCAATACCGATGCGCAGGCGCTGAAGCACTCCAAGGTGCGCACCGCGCTGCAAATCGGCTGCAACATCACCAAGGGCTTGGGCGCCGGCGCCGATCCCGAAGTGGGCCGCCAAGCCGCTATGGAAGATCGTGACCGGATCATCGAGCTCATCGAGGGCTGCGACATGTTGTTCATCACCGCGGGCATGGGCGGCGGTACCGGAACGGGTGCGGCTCCTGTGGTCGCGCAGGTGGCCAAGGAGCTTGGGATATTGACCGTTGCGGTGGTCACCCGGCCGTTCGAGATGGAAGGCAACAAGCGCTCACGTGTGGCCGATCAGGGCATGCTGGAATTGTCCAAGTATGTGGACTCCTTGATCACCATTCCGAACCAGAAACTGTTGTCGGTGCTCGGCAGCAGCACCACGCTGCTGGATGCCTTCAAGGCGGCCAACACGGTACTGCAGGGCGCTGTGCAGGGCATCGCAGAACTCATTACCCGTCCGGGACTGATCAATGTCGACTTCGCCGATGTGCGCACCGTCATGTCGGAGACCGGCATGGCGATGATGGGCTCGGGTAGTGCGGCGGGCGACGATCGGGCGCGCGAAGCGGCCGAGGCAGCCATCTCGAGTCCGCTGCTCGAAGACATCAATCTCTCCGGCGCCCAAGGGATCTTGGTCAACGTCACCGCAGGCATGGATTTGTCCATCGGTGAGTTTCAGGAAGTGGGCAATGTGATCAAGCAATTCGCTTCCGACGACGCCACCGTGGTGGTGGGCACCGTGATCGATCCGGATATGGCCAATCAGATTCGGGTCACGGTGGTGGCCACAGGATTGGGCAAGCCCGTCGCGACCGCGCGGCCGGCGCCGGTCCAGGCGGCTGCCGCCGCTGCGATTGCGCCGCCGCTGACCATGCGCATGGTCCGTCCGAAGTCGCCGATGGCGCCGACGGATTACGCGATGCTCGACAAGCCGACGGTACAACGGCAGCGCGCCGTGGGCGACGGCTTGCGGGCGGCAATGGATTCGGAGGACTTGCTGGATATCCCGGCGTTTCTGCGCCGACAAGCGGACTGAAGATTGCAGTAGTACATTCCAGGC
>JAYTXS010000145.1:0-4327 GCA_043742845.1 Gammaproteobacteria bacterium | reverse complement strand
GGAAATTCCTTCATCGTGCACACCCGCCGCGTGCGCTTCAGCGACGAGCAGCGTGAGCCGCAACTGGTCGCGATCAACGCGGACGCCAATTCGATCACGGGCTTGAAGCAGGCCGACGCTAAAGAATTGCCCGTGTTTCGCCTCGATCCGCCCGTGATCGGCAGCGTTTTCCCCATTCACGGCGAAGACCGCCTGGTGCTGTCGCCGGCCGACGTGCCGCCGCTGTTGCGCGCAGGGATCAAGCTCATCGAAGACCGGCGCTTCGATGAGCATAACGGCGTCGATGTACGCGGCGTGATGCGCGCGATGTGGGTGAACTTGCGGGCCGGGCGGGTCGTGCAGGGCGGCAGCACGCTGACGCAACAGCTGGTCAAGAATTACTTTCTGACGGACGAGCAAAGTTTCGGCCGCAAGGCGACCGAGGCCATCATGGCGCTGCGGCTGGAGGCGAACTTCTCCAAAGAGGAAATTCTTGTCGCCTATCTCAACGAGGTGTATCTCGGCCAGGACGGCTCGCGGGCCATCCATGGTTTCGGGTTGGGCAGCGAGTACTACTTTGCCAAGCCGCTGGCGGAACTCGATGTCGGCGAACTCGCGATGTTGATCGGTATGGTCAAGGGCCCGTCCTACTACGATCCGCGCAAACATGCGGATCGCGCCCGCGCACGCCGCAACCTAGTGCTACAGGAATTGGGCAGTGCGCATTTGATCGAGGCCGACGCCGCTGCTCGGGCTGCGTCGGCTCCGCTGGGCCTCAAGGCTCCCGGGGGCTCCTACATACCGGCCTACCTCGATTTGGTGCGGCGTCACTTGAAGCGTGACTACGCGGAGGCGGATCTCGCCGCCGCCGGCCTCGCCGTGTATACGAGCTTGGATCCACGCGTGCAGCTGGCCGCCGAACGTGCTCTCGCCTCGAACCTCAAGCGCCTGGATGCGGCGAGCCGCGTGCGGGATGATCATCTCGAAGGCGCGGTGATCGTCACCGAGCCGAATAGCGGCGATGTGGTCGCGGTGGTCGGCGGCCGTGACAGCGGCAGCGATGGGCTTAACCGCGCGCTGGATGCGCGTCGGCCGATCGGCTCGCTGGTCAAACCCGCGGTGTACCTGGCCGCACTGGAATCTGGCCGCTACAACGCGGCCACATTGATTGAAGACGCGCCCATCGAACTAAAACTCCGCAACGGCAGCGTCTGGGCGCCTCAGAATTTCGAGCACCAGGTGTACGGCCACGTGCCTCTGGCACGCGCGCTGGCCGAGTCGATGAACCTGGCGACGATAAGGTTGGGACTCGACATCGGGTTACCCAAGGTTGCCGCCATGCTGCAGCGATTGGGACTCGATACCGCTCCGGTGCTCAATCCCTCCCTGCTGCTCGGCACCGTGGAAATGACGCCCCTCGAGGTGGTGAAGGTATACACAGCGTTGGCGAACGGCGGCTTTCGCGCGCGCTTGCGCGCGGTGCACGCGGTAGTCGATGAGCAAGGACGGCTGCTCAAAACGTTCAAAGTTCAGGTGGAACAGGCTGCGCCACCGGCTGCCGTCTACCAGCTCGATCGGATGCTGACGCTGGTGACCACCCGCGGCACGGCTCGCGAAGCGGCATCTCGGATGCCGCCCGGCACCGTCGTCGCGGGCAAGACCGGCACTTCGTCCGATACGCGAGACAGCTGGTTCGCGGGTTTCACGGGCAGTTACCTAGCCGTCGCATGGGTGGGTTACGACGACAATCGGGTGACCGGACTTACAGGCGCCGCCGGAGCGCTGCCGGTGTGGCTCGACACGCTGACAAAACTCAAGTCCACCTCGTTCGAACCGGTGCCCTCAGAACTGGTCGAGGACCGTTGGATTGGATTCGGCGACGGACTAGAGACCACCCCCGCTTGCAGTGCAGACGCCGTGGCAGTCTCGCTGCCCAAAGACGCGCCGCTGCCCGCAAAACCGGGCTGCGTTGCGGGAAGAAGTGATAATTCGCCAACGGGCAACATGGGTGACAAGATCAAGACATGGCTCAAGAACATCGTGCATTGAAGGCGCTGGCGGCCGTACTCAGCGTGGCCGTGCTGCTAGCAGGCTGCCGCTCGCCATCGGTGCGGCCCGATCTATCCGGCAATCCTTCGCCGCAGCCGCCGCTCGCGAGCCCGCCGACTTCGCTACCGCCGCCGACCCCACCTGCGCAACGAGCAGCACCCCCGCCGCGCGAGAATCATCTCTCGGCCGCCACCAGCTCCCTGGTGACGCAGGCGCGCGCATTGATTTCCCACGGCGACCTCGATGGCGCCTCATCGACACTCGATCGCGCTTTGCGCATCGAGCCGAACAACCCCCTGCTCTGGATAGAGCGCGGGCGATTGCGGCTCGCCGAGAATGATTCACATCAAGCCGAGGGCTGCGCGCGCAAGGCGCTGTCACTGGCCAGCGGGGATCGCGGCGCTCAGGCGCAAGCGGGGAGGGTGTTGGCCGATGCGCTGCGTGCGCAACGGCGCAATCAAGAAGCGAGCGAGCTCGAGGCGCAACCGTTCATGCACTAGGCGCTTGCTATCGTTCAGCCGGTACGATGCTCTGCAAAACTCAAGCTCTGGAAGCGGGAAGCTTCCGCCTCCCCCAACTTCTTTTGCGCGCGAATGTCATTCACGATCTCAAGCGCGGTCTTAGGCGAGGGCGGCAACTCGGCATCGCAGGGCTGCAGCGGTGTCATGCGTTGGCCCCAACGGATCAAGTGCGCGCAGAGCGTCAGGCCGCCCCCAAACGCAGGCATCAGCACCAAGCCGCCCGGCGGCACACGGCCTTCCTCGACGGCCTCGACCATGGCCACGGGCGCGGTGGCCGAACTCATGTTGCCGTATTTTTGCACGGTCAAGAAAACCTTGTCGGCGCTCGCTCCCGCGCGCTTGGCTACCGCGTCAATGATGCGCAGGTTCGCCTGGTGCGGTACCACCAGGGCAATGTCGTCCATGGTCACGCCGCTGCGTCGCATGACATCTAGGCTGGCCTCGCTCATGCCTTGCACGGCCTTGCGAAAGATTTCCTGGCCGTCGAAGTCCCAACTGGTCTGGCCGAACTGCACGCCGAGGTTCGCGTACAGGGTGCCCATGCCCCGCACCCGCAGAATGTGCCGCGAGTCGGCGTAACATTGCAGCTTCTCTGCAATGACTCCCGTCTCTTGATCCGATTCCTGCAGCACCATGGCAGCAGCGCCGTCGCCGAACAGTACCGCTACATTGCGATTGTCCCAGTCCATGTACTGCGAGATCAGCTCCACGCCGATCACCAGCGCGTTCTTGACAATCCCGGTCTTGATCATCGACGACCCAATGGATAGTCCGTACATGAAGCTGGTGCAGGCGGTGTTGACGTCGAAGGCCGCGGCTTGCGTCGCACCAATGCGCTGCTGGACACCGGAAGCGCTGTTGGGCACGGTCTCGTCGTTGCTGCAGCTGCCGTAGATGACGAGTTCGATGTCCTTGCCGGACATGCCCGCGCACGCGATGGCGCGGCGTGCCGCAGTGATGGCGAGTTCGATGCCGGGAACGTGAGAGATTCGCCTCTCCTTCATGCCGGTACGCGAAGTAATCCATTCATCGTCCGTGGGGAGAAAAGTGGCCAGATCCTGATTCGTGAGGATTGACGGCGGCAGGCACTTGCCCCAGCCCACAATGGCAGCGTGAGTCATACACGCATTGTCGCCGATATGCGAGGAAGCCGCTAATCGCTTACAAGTGACCCTTTGTCTCGACGCCCTCAGCCGTGTTGGCCAAGCCGCGCAGTAGCGTGCGCCGCAGTACCACTGCGCGTGAATTCGAATTGCAGCAGCCACTGTCGCGAGTCCTGGCCGTCCGGAGCGAAGCGCCATTTTTTGGCGGCTTCGCCGGCGACGCGTGCGAAGTACTGACTGGAACCGCGGTTCTCCATCCCTTGGGAAACCACCTTGCCGGCGCGATCGACGGTCACTCGAATCGTCACCTTGATGGTGCCGCGAATCGAGGCGCGCGCGCGGCGCGAGATAGCCGGGATTTCCTGATGGACTATTGCGGCAGGCATCGAACCGGGAAGCCCTGATACATCGGTTGCGGTTGTGGGGACCTGGGTGGGGGCCGTGGTGTCGGCTGAGGTTGTGCTTGTGGGCGAGATTACTGCCGGGGTTGCCATACGGTTGGCGGGAGACGTGGCCGCCGGTGGCGTCACCGAGGGAGCAGTCACGGAGGCGGGCTTGGGGGAGTGAGGCTGGCCTTGAAGCAGGTGCGACGCTGCCCAAGCTATCGCTACCAAAATGAGTACGGCCGCGCTCGCCGGGACGAGGAGACGATTCCGCGGCGTGGGGCGCCCCGGT
>JAYTXS010000144.1:0-2991 GCA_043742845.1 Gammaproteobacteria bacterium | reverse complement strand
CTGGGTGCCGTCGGTGTAGGTGACCACGAAGACTTGGTTTACATGGCTCCCCTGGACGGCGGCGCCCAAAAAATTGATGGTTGAATAATTGCCGGCCGGGAGCGCAAGAACCGCGCCATCGACCGCGCTGGGTACGCATGGACCGCCGAAATTGCATTTGAAACCGGACCACGTGAGAGAAGCGCCGAGCAGATTTTCAGAGTACGCGTAGCGGTACGTGTCCATGCCGTCGTTCGTGACCGGCGTACCATCGTTGAAAATCGCGTACACGTGGAATGCGGTGCTCAGGTCAACGGGTACCGGATCGCCGGGTGGCGGTGGCGGTCCGCCACGCGCAGGGGACAGGGCGACGGCAAGCACCACGATGTCGCGGTTTTTCGGCAAGGCGATGGTCGCCACCGTTTTTGCGCTGTTGACGGCGAATGAGTAGCCGTAAAGGTACACCGATCCGTTTACTCACCAGTCAGCAATATAGTCGAATAATATGGAACGATATGACATAGTATCGGTCGACTACAGTATGAAAATAGACGGCCGAACATTTGATCGTGCCACGCTTGAAGAAATTCGCCTCATGGCGATCCGCCGTGTTCGTGAAGGCGAAGATCCCGGTGTCGTGATTACTTCTTACGGATTCAATCGGACGACGATTTACAAGTGGATGAAAATGGCGGCCGGCAGTGGCAACGGCCTGCGGGCGCTGAATTCTACGCGTGGCACTGGACGTCCGCGCAGCCTGACAGCGGCCCAGGAGCGACAAGTGTTTCGCTGGGTCAATGGCCGCGATCCACGCCAGTATGGATTGGCCTTTGGTTTGTGGACGCGGGCGATCGTGGCGCTGTTGATCGAGCAGAAGTTCGGCGTTAATTTAGGCGTCAGTTCGGTGGGCTCGCTGTTGGCGAAGCTGCAGCTGACACCACAGAAGCCATTGCAGCGCGCGTATCAACGCGATCCTGATGCGATTCTTCTGTGGCAGCAGCAGACCTACCCGACACTGGCCCGCCAGGCTAAGCGTGACAAAGCGCAGATCTTGTTTTGGGGTGAACCGGGATTTCGTGCTGACACTGTGCACGGCAAGACCTGGAGGTTGCGCGGCCAGACTCCCATCGTCTATCGGCCGGGACGACGGCAGTCGATCTCGGCTGCCTCGGCGGTGGGTCCGAAAGGGGAGTTTCGGTTTTACACCTACGTCGGCGGATTGAACGGGGGATCGTTTGTTGACCTGCTGCGTCAATTGATTCACCGACGCAAGAAACCCGTGCGGCTGGTGTTGGATAGCCTGCCAGCCCACAAAACTCGCCTGGTGTGCGACTACGTCGCATCGACCGAAGGTCGACTGAGTCTGCATTTTCTGTCGGGCTACGCCCCGGAGTTGAACCCCGATGAATTGGTTTGGAGTCCCGTCAAACGCACCGGCACGGGGCGTCGGCCGCTGCAACACGGCGAGAAGCTTGCTGGTCGCATCGATCATAAGCTCGCCACGGTGCGCGATGATCCGAAACTGGTTCGATCATTTTTCCGGGCTCCTTGCGTCGCCTATATTCATGACTGCTGAGTAATTCTAGAAATTGGAGTTTTCGATGAATCAAAGATCCTCGCCGGGATTCGTGGCGTTTGCCATGGTGTGCTGCACGTTTTGGGGCGTCGCTCACGCGGCGGACCCCTTGCCCGCGGAGACGCGACTCGTTGCAGCTAGCAATGCCCCAGTGACTTTATATGGAACTCCTTCCAACCAGCCAGCCTCATTCAGCATCGCAAACCCCGAAGATCTCGTCGTCACCCTGACCGATCTGAAAATTCCCTCTGCGCTGGCTTCTGCCGGCGTCGTGGTGACACAGGCGGGCGCCATTGCAGGCAGCGCGCTGCTGGCCGCTCCGGCGACTACGGCGACGGTTTCGCTTCCTGCCGCCAATGGGAACTACACGCTGTACGTCTTCGGTGTTCCGGACTCCGCGGCCAGCGTCGGTACGTTTACCGCTTGTGTGGCGCCGAAAGTCAACCCATCGAATTGCATCCAATCAGCATCACTATCGGGGAACATCACCTCGCAATCCACGGCCAAAGACCCGACGGTGTCGACTTTGAGCACCAACCTGAGCGTTACGACGTCGGGCTCGTACACGTTCACCTTCGCCGATCTGCAATTTCCTGCCGCATTGAGCACGGCGCCTAGCGTGGTCTTGTCTCAAGGTAGTACGGTCATCTTCCCACCAGGGCAGACCACCAACCCCGCGATTACCTCCGGCACCTCCCTGAACTTGAGCGCCGGTACTTACACTGTTTTTGCCATTGCCCAGGCAGATCAGACAATAAAGTCCGGCTTATACGGCATCACCATCAGCGGCCCAGCGGGTGTTGCACCTCTATTGAATGCAGCCATTCCCGTGGGACTCTCGAATGTCGCTGCATCGTTCAATAATCCTTCTGCACAATCCGTGACGCTCAAGGTTACGGACTACGGATTTCCCGGAGCACTTGCCAGCGCGAGCGCGCTGTTGACCGCTGGAGGCACTGCTGTGGGTACGGCCAGCGCCGCCGGCGGTGCGGCAAGCTTCGCGGCCCCGGCGGGAACTCTCCAGCTCTGGACGTATGGAAATGCGGGTGCCACTGCCGGCACCTTCAGCGCCGATGTGTCGGCGGGGTCGACAGACTTGTACACGGCTGCGCAAGGCATTCAAGCTGCCACGGTCCCTTCAACTTATGCGTATGCATTCGTAGTGCCGCAGCCGCTTTTGGCGGGTGCCTATCAGGCCACGGCGGCAGATCTGCAATTCCCTTCGCAACTGAGCGGCGTGTCGTTTGCGGTCGCACAAAACGGCTTAATCGCAAAGCAGTCAGCCGCCGCGGGGACGGTGAATTTCACAGCCATCGCGGGGACGGCGATCCTACTGGTCAGTGCGCAGGCACCCTCCGCGGGCAGCGCTTCAGGCAGTGGCCTGTTCGACGTTAATCTGCAGACCAGCGGAACGTCTGCACAGCTGGTGTATGACA
>JAYTXS010000143.1:0-2411 GCA_043742845.1 Gammaproteobacteria bacterium | reverse complement strand
GCCGAAATGATGATTACGCGCCACTTGATGCCCGATTCGCGTAGGGCGTCCGCGAGATCCTCATCGGTCAGATCGGTGAGCGGCAGTTGGGAGTTGGCGACGATGATGGCCGGATCCTCCGCCCCGTGCGAGGAGATGGACAGGAACAGCACGTCTTGATCGAGATCCATGCGCGTGGCCAGGCCCCGCAGGGCGTAGCTCAATCCAGAGGCGGTCGCGAGCGGCGCGGCTTCCAGGTCGCTTTGATCGTTGAGCAGCGAGATGCTGCGGGCGGCAATGTCATAGCGCTCGCCGAGCACCCGCGACGCCAAGCCGACTTCCTGCGTGAAAACCTTCTCGTCGCCGACACCGGCAAAGCCCAAAAAGAACGCCTGCGGTTTCGGCGACGGGCCGCGGCTGACCGCCTCTAGCGCCTGGTCGATACGTGCCGGCTGCCCGAATAGGATGGCTTCGCTGTCCGCCGACGCATCGCCGGGCTCAGCAGCCAGTGACTGCTGCGAGGCCCACACATCGGGGATGACATTCAGGCTGTCGGTGAGCCAGCAAAATCCGGCGATGAACGCTACAGCGGCGCAGGCAACGGCGCGCTGTGTCCGGCCGGTGACAGCATGCAAGCCGCGCATCAGAAAGAGCAGCGTGTAGATACCGACCGCAATGCTCGCACCCCAGAACCCAAGGGGAGCCAAGTCGGGCAGAGCCAAGCCGGCGACAAGCAACGGCAGCGGCACGCTTCCTAACGCAAGCGCGAGGGCGGCAGAGAACGACGGCGCGGGATGCGAACGCCGCCGCAACAGCGCAGCGAGCGTCAGTACGCCTACGACGTACCAAGCAAGCAGCGGAATTCCGCCCGCAAAGAACTGCGGGTCGGGTTGCGATTGTCGGCGATCGATCACAAGCCAGAGCGCGAGCCAAAGTACGCTCATGACGATGACGGCGCGCGTGGATCCCGCGGGCGGCGCGGAGTTTACCGGCTTCAGTAACCACAGGCGCAGCAGGTAGCCGAGCCAACTGTGCGGCGGACGGTCGATGCTTGGCGGGTACTCGTTCATCAGGGCGGATAATACCAGCACACTTTGGCTTCCCCGCGATGTGCGGTATGTTTGCGCATGGCTTTGTACAAGTTAGGAGATGTGTCCCCGACGGTGGCCGCGAGCGCCTATGTCGCGCCCACTGCGACTGTCATCGGTAACGCAGTGCTCGCCGAGGACAGCAGCGTGTGGTTCGGCGCCACCTTGCGCGGCGACAACGAGATGATCAGCATCGGGGCCGGCAGTAATGTACAGGACGGAGCGGTCATGCATACCGATCCGGGATTTCCATTGATGCTGGGAACCCATGTGTCCATCGGGCACCAAGCCATGCTGCACGGCTGCACCGTGGGCGCGGGCTCATTGATCGGAATTCAGGCGGTGGTGTTGAACGCCGCGGTCATCGGCAGGGGATGTCTGGTGGGGGCGGGCGCCGTCATCACAGAACGCAAGGTGTTTGCCGACGGCACGCTCATCTTGGGTTCGCCTGCAAAAGTAGTACGCGAGCTGACCTCCGAGGAGCGCGAGGACCTATTGAAGGTTGCCGCCAACTACATCTCCCGCGGAGCGTATTACCGCAGTCAATTGCGGCTTCTGAGCCCCAATTAGATGGGCAACACGCTAGCCGCCTGGACGGCGCCGTTGCGCCGCAGCCGACTACAGCTTTGCGGTTTCCATCGCGCCCGAGGCGGATCCGACACAGGTGATGGCGTCGATGCGAACCTTGACCACGTCGGTCATGTGCTGGCCCTCGGCGGTATCGAAATACTGACGGTCCACGGCAATCGTGCGGGTGGCGAGCGGCGACACCGTAAAGCTGACATGCTTGCGCTCGGTGCGGGTGGTGCCATCCGGGGTCTTCCAGTCGACCCGATACTGAATCATCCCGGTGCCTCCATTGGCGCCGCATTGTTCACCGTTGATGCCGAACGCTATGCGGAACTCATCCTTGTTCAAGCGCATCACCAGCGGCTCGTGGGTCACCGATATCGCGTGCTGCGTGGGAGGAGCGGCAACGGCGCCTAGGCTTGCGCTGAGAGAGACGATGGCGATAAGGGGGAGGGAAAGTAGCTTCATGGGTAGTTCCTGCGGCTTGTGCAGGTCCGGACAGTAGCGGCAGGCCGTTGCTGCGACAAACGAGGAATTCACGCGAAAAAATAAGATTTGCTCATGCGTCGTGGCGGCGTTCACCCACCGCGAAAATCAGCGTGCAAGGCCTCTGATTACGCGGTTTCAATGCTCCCTGGCGAATGATCGCTGATGCGACTAACTGAACAAGTCACCGTACTTATCACGCAGCGCCGCTTTCTGTACTTTTCCCGTGCCGCCGAGGGGAAGAGAGTCGAGAAAAATCACCTCGTCGGGCACGCACAGCCGCGCAAC
>JAYTXS010000142.1:0-1742 GCA_043742845.1 Gammaproteobacteria bacterium | reverse complement strand
ATTCGCCGCATCGATCAAATCTCGAGATTATCGATCAGCCGCGTGCCGCCGAGCCTCGCGGCCGCGAGTACGACCAAAGGCTCGCCTTTCGATGGCTCGCCAAGGTCATTGCGCCGTCGTATCGCCACGTAGTCAGGCTGCCAACCTGCTGATTCCAAGAGCTGTTGCGCTGCGCGCTCGAGCGCCGGCCAATCGGCGCGGCCTGACTTGACCTGCGCGGCTAGATGGGTCATTGCGGCATGCAGTTGTGCTGCCTGAGCGCGCAACGAGTCGCTCAAATATCCGTTGCGCGATGATAGGGCAAGTCCGGTGGAATCGCGCACTGTCTCCGCGGACAGCACCTCGATGGGCAGCGAAAGTTGTCGCACCATGCTGCGAATCACGAGCAGCTGCTGATAATCCTTCTTGCCGAACACGACGGCGGCGGGCTGCACCATGTTGAGCAGCTTGAGCACCACCGTGCACACGCCGGTGAAGAAAGCCGGACGCACCGCGCCTTCAAGGATGCCGGCAAGTTCTGCCGGCGCTTGCACCGTGTAGCCCTGCGGCTCTGGATACACGTCGGCGTCGCTCGGGGCGAATACGATGTCGCAGCCGGCCGCCGCCAGAAGTTCGCAGTCGAGTTCAAAGGTGCGCGGATACTTGGCGAAATCCTCGTGCGGCGCAAACTGCAGTCGGTTGACGAAGATGCTGGTCACCACGAGATCGCCGCGTTCTCGCGCAAGGCGCACCAGCGACAAATGCCCCGCGTGCAGGTTGCCCATGGTCGGAACCAACACGATACTTTGCCCGGGCCTTCGGGCCGCGCGCAGCTCGGCGACGGTCTGGATGATGTGCACGCTGGAAACCGATCAGAAGCTGTGAATCGCGTCGTCCGGAAATCGCCCGCCTTTCACCTCGGCGACGTACTTGCGCACGGCGGAGTCCACGCCGGCGCTGCCGTCCATGAAGTTGCGCACGAACTTCAGCGGCGTGCCGCCCGTCACTCCCAGCATGTCGTACAGCACCAGCACCTGGCCGCTGCAACCGGCGCCCGCGCCGATGCCAATGGTCGGAATCGCCAGCATAGCGGTCAGCTCGCGTGCGACAGCGGCGGGCACCAATTCCAGTACCAACAGCTCCGCACCCGCAGCCGCGAGTTCCTCGGCGTGCCGGCACAGCACTCGGGCAGCCGCTTCATCGCGGCCTTGAACTCGATTGCCCCCAAGCGCGTGCACCGATTGCGGCGTAAATCCCAAATGAGCGCAGACCGGTATGCCGCGATCCACGAGGTAGCGAACGATCGGCGCGGTCCAGCCGCCACCCTCGATTTTCACCATATTCGCGCCTTGCTTCATGAGCAGGGCGGCACTGCGCATTGCAGCCTCGGCCGATTCTTGATAGCTGCCGAAGGGCATGTCGGCAATGATCCAGGCACTGTGATTGCCCCGCGCCACGCAGCCGGTGTGATAGGCCATTTCCTCTATGGATACAGCGAGCGTGCTCGGCCGGCCCTGCAGCACCATGCCGAGCGAGTCTCCCACCAGCAGACAGTCGACACCGGCGCCATCCAGGATTCGCGCAAAGGCGGCGTCGTAGCAGGTCAAAACAGCGATCTTTTCACGGCCGGCGTGCATTGCGCGCAGTCGATGCAGAGTGACGGGCTTGCGGGTGTCCATCCCGACATTGTGAGGCACTGCGCGCGAGTCGGCTAGTGAGTTGGCCGAGGCGCCCCGGATGGACATCCTGACTGGTGTCGATAC
>JAYTXS010000141.1:0-2309 GCA_043742845.1 Gammaproteobacteria bacterium | reverse complement strand
GCTGCTGCGAACTGAACTGGATGCCTTGCCCGTAGAAGAGAAGACGGGGCTACCTTACGCAAGCACGGTGCGCACTAAAGACGACAACGGGGCAGACGTAGGCGTGATGCATGCTTGCGGGCACGACATTCACATGGCCGCGTGGATGGCAACGGCGCGGATCATGGCAAGCTCCCGCAACCGGTGGCGCGGCACACTGGTCCTGATTGGCCAACCGGCCGAGGAGATGGGCGATGGCGCCGCGGCGATGCTCGCGGATGGATTGTTCGCTCGTTTTCCGCGTCCTGAGTACGCACTGGCTGTACACGATGATGCCCGCTACCCTGCGGGCATCATCGGTTATCACGCAGGGCCATTGCTTAGCAATATTGATACGGTGAAAATTACCATTTTCGGCGTAGGCGGCCATGGCGCCCGTCCGGAAACCACTGTGGACCCGATTGTGATCGCTGCGCGCACAGTGCTGTCGCTGCAAACTATTGTCTCGCGCGAAACCTCACCGTTCGATGCAGCCGTGGTTACGGTTGGCTCGATACATGGCGGTACGAAAAGCAACATCATTCCCGCCGAGGTAAAACTGGAGCTCACCGTCCGCTCGCTCACTGAGCCAGTGCGGGAACATCTATTGAGCGCCATTGATCGCATTACCAAAGCCGAGGCTGCAGCAGCAGGCGCGCCTCGGGAGCCGCTTATAGAGCGTTCTGGTCGCGGGTACGCGCTGGTGAATGATCCGACACTGACGCAACGCGTGGCGGCGACCCTGCAGCGCGAACTGGGACCCGAGCGAGTGAAGGACATACCACCCGAAATGGCGAGCGAAGATTTTTCCGAGTTTCAGCGTGCGGGAGTGCCCACGCTGATGCTGCGCATCGGCGCTGTGGAGCAAACGAAATACGACGCGGCGATGAAATCGGTAACCACGCTTCCCTCGTTACATTCCGCACTGTTTGCGCCGGACCGCGAGCGGACGATTAAGGCCGCCGTGGCGGCGGAAGTGCTCAGCTTACGCGAGCTCATGCCGGCAGATGCAGCGGTATCTCCAAAATAGCGTGCACTGCGAACTGCCGCCGGCAATTTGGTTTCAACGAGAATTCCCGTTAGCGGACGTACGCGAACCCAACGGTGACCGTCTGCTCATGGCCGACAGCGCCTATTGTGTGCCGGGATCATTTTCCGGCCGTAGATCGGCTTCGGCGGGCGATTGTTCGCCAGATAAAGTGGCTTAAGCTCTCTAACAGGCTGTTGAAAAAACAGGTTTTTGAGACATGACCACACCCGCAACAGATTTCGCATCGACCCCGGTGATGGTTGGAGGTCGATCGGCTTTTGCGGCTACATCGATCGGGCGGCGCTTGATCAAGCGGTCGTACGATTTCGATTTCATGGCTTTGCAGTCATTCATCTGGGCATCACCTAAAATCCGGCGCCAGCAAGTTGCGCATGCGGATCAGGTTGTAGCCTGTGAAGGTCAGCAAGGCGGCATACTCGATCTTGTGGCGACCGCGGAACTTCGGTCGTCGCAGCAGACCGATGTCCTTGCCCCAGCCGAAGGCCTCCTCGATGAGCTTTCTCGCCCTCAGGCTCAACGCGTATCCGGGGTGGCGGGTAGTGCGTCCGTCAATCGCCGAGCCCCCATTGCGTTCGATGTTCTGGGCAACGTGCGGCGTCGCGTTGATCTGGCGCATCTGTGCGACAAAACCGTCAGTGTCGTAGGCCTTGTCGGCGGCGACCGTGCAGGGTGCCTCATCGGCAATTGTCTCAATCATCTCGATCGCGCTAGAGCGCTCGGCCGTACCGTTCGCCTCGCTCACTTGCACCTCGACGACCAGGCCGTGGCGGTTTTCGCTCACTGCGTGTCCCATGTAACAGAGTTTGGCCGCCGTGCCAGCGCTCTTTCTATACAGCTTTGCCTCGGGATCCGTGGTCCAGGCATGCGTCTCGTTGCTGCGCGTCTCGCCGTGAAAATCGCGAGCTTGATTGCGTCCGCCACCACCGGGCGCGTCATCCGACCCCTCCTTCGGCTGGTAGCTGCGGTTCGACGCCCAGGCCTGGATCAAGGTCCCGTCCACGCTAAAATGCTCGTCGCTGAGCAATCCGGTTATCTGCGCCTGTGCAACGATCGAGTTGAACAGGTCTCGGGCAATATCGGCACCGAACAATCGGTCGCGGTTCTTGCTGAAGGTCGAGTGATCCCAGACTGGCTCATCGACCGACAGACCCACGAACCAGCGAAACAGCAGGTTGTACTCGAGTTGCTCGACCAACATCCGCTCGCTGCGGATCGTATAGAGCACTTGCAGCAGCAGGGC
>JAYTXS010000140.1:0-6780 GCA_043742845.1 Gammaproteobacteria bacterium | reverse complement strand
GGGATTTGGCGAGGATGGCGGACGCGATCTCTCCCTGATAGAAGGCGTCACGGCCTTGCGCTTGCAGAACGCGAAACGCACGCGCCAGGTCGGGATTGCGAAACATGCCGTATGTTTCGGGCGGCTTGCCGTCGACCAGGTAGGTTTTCACTGAGTCGGGGTCCGCTTGCAAAATTTCCGCGCCGTAGATCCAGTCGTTGCGGATGCGCTCGCTGACCGCAAATCCTTGCTCGGCAAGGTCCACCGCGGGTTGCAGCAGCTCCTTGAAGGTACGGGTTCCGGCGCGCTTCAGCAAAACATCCCAGGCGTCCACGGCCCCCGGAGCGGTGGCTGAATCGATCCCGTGCTGGGGCATTTCTTTCAAGGCACCGCGCTCAGCCAGATGCCGGGGGGTTGCGCCGGAGGGAGCCCGGCCACTGCCGTTCAATGCCACCAGCTTATTCTCTTTTGCCAGCCAGGCGATGACGAAGACATCTCCGCCAATTCCGGCACTACCGGGTTCGACCACATTCATCACGGCAGCGGTTGCGACCGCAGCGTCGATGGCGTTTCCGCCGTTCTTCAATACTTGCAGCCCTGCCTGCGCCGCCAACGGCTGGCTGGTCGCCACCATGCCATTGCGGGCCAATACTTCCGAACGCGATTGCGGTAGCCATCCGCTCGCTCGATCGCCACCGACGGCGGAGAATTCGCGGGATTGCCCCTGCACGTTATTCATCGATCCTACGAGCAGCAGGACATATATCGCACGCGCTGAAAAGGATGTATGAGCTTGGACCATTGCAGAGCCTCATGAAATGCGTGCGCTATTCTTGCACGAGCAGGGATGCGTAAACATCGAGCCGAGCCTTTTGCGCGAGATTCGCGCCGCGCCAGACGTAGAGCGCGAGCAGCGGGGCGGTGCCGGTGCTCATGGCGTGAGGTTCCTCGCTGCGATGATGAATAGTCGTTCCGGGCGCCCGTTCCCGCCATTGAGTGTCGCCTTGCTGCCAAGCCGCGGTGCCGGACAGCGGCAGATACAATTCCTCGGCCGCGTGACGGTGGCTCGGATAGCAAGTAGCTGGGCCTAGGATTAAAAAGCCGCAAGCGATCCGCTCGCCCTGTATGGGACCCACCGAGCCCACGATCTCGCTCCAGCCGTAATTGTCCAAAAACGCGGGTTCGAGATCCTGCGTCGTGTATGTTTGACGCCAATCGAGCACCGGCGCCGCGCGGCAGACAGCGGTTACGAGATCGGCGCTGAATGGTGCGGCGCCGCTGACAAGTTCCGGCAGCCAGCGCAACACCGGCAAGCGGGCGGTAGCAATCTCGCGTCTTAAGTAAGCGAGCGGCCAATCGGCAAGAAACGGCGCGAGCAACGGCTGCCCTAAAGACTCGAGCAACTCTTTGACTTGTGCGGCGATAGCCTCGCGAGCCGTGTCGGTCTGCGTGTCCATAGGCTATCTATTATACTGCCACGCCGGTGTCTGGCAGTTCGGAGAATTCGTGTCGCCCAAGTATTCGTTGACGGAAGGGCCCATAGCACCCGCGCTGCTGATTTTCTCATTGCCCATTCTGTTCGGCAACATCCTGCAATCGATCAACGGTTCGGTCAATGCCGTTTGGGTGGGCAAGTATTTGGGCGAGGCCGCTCTCGCGGCCGTCGGAAACTCCAATGTCATCATGTTCCTGTTGTTCGGCGTCATGTTCGGCTTTTCGATGGCGTCGACTATCATGGTCGCGCAATGCGTCGGGGCAAAGAATATCGCCGAAGCGAAACGCGTCGTCGGCAGCAGCGCGGCGTTTTTTCTGGGTTTGTCATTGGCGATGAGTTTGCTTGGGTTCTCGCTGGCGCAATGGTTGGTCGGTTGGCTGCACACACCGCCGGATGCCGTGCCGCTGGCACTGACTTACATGCGCATCATATTTCTGGCGCTGCCCTTCATGGGTGGATTGTTCTTTCTCATGGCGGTGCTGCGCGGCGCCGGCGATTCGAGAACTCCGTTCGCTTATTTGCTCATGTCGGTGGTGCTGGATATCGCGCTGAATCCGCTGTTGATATTCGGCTGGGGGCCGGTGCCGCGCTTCGGGATAGCCGGCTCTGCAATGGCCACACTGATTGCGCAGGCGGCGAGCTTATTCGCTCTGGTGGTGCATCTCTATAGAGTGCGGCATTTCCTCTGCATCCACCACAATGAGCTGCGCCTGTTCAAGGTCGATTGGACGCTGCTGCGATTGCTCGTGACGAAAGGAACTCCCATGGGACTGCAGTTCTTCGTGATCTCCTCTAGCATGATTGCGCTGACGTCGTTGGTGAACCGCTTTGGATCTCAGGAGACGGCCGCGTTCAACGCCGCCATGCAGCTGTGGAACTACGTGCAAATGCCGGCGATGTCGATAGGCGCCGCGGTATCGTCGATGGCGGCACAGAACGTGGGCGCCGGGAAATGGGGTCGCGTCGGCAAAGTCGCAACGGCCGGAGTCATGTTCAATCTTTTGATTGGCGGTTCTTTGATCGCCGTCATTCTATTGCTCAATCGGCACGCGCTGGGCCTATTTTTGCCGGCCGACAGCGCGGCGCTCGGCATCTCGGCGCATATCAACGGCATCGTGATTTGGTCCTATCTCTTCTTTGGCACCTCGATGATTATGTTCGCAGTGGTGCGTGCTACGGGAGCGGTGATGCCGCCGCTCATCATGCTGGTCGTGGCGCTATGGTTGATCCGCGTGCCGTTCGCCTATTCGATGCTGGATCGCTGGCAGGCGGATGCGATCTGGTGGAGTTTTCCATTGGCGTCGGCGACATCGATGCTGATGGCCATCGCGTACTACCGCTACGGCGGATGGCGCAAGGTTCGACTGGGAGTCGCGAGCTTGCGCGCAGTGCCGGTAGCGGGCACTTGACTCGTCCGCTGGCTGTGCGCTGCGGTGCCTTTGGCGACATGGTCCTACTGACCGCGCTGATCCGCGTGTTGCACGCGCGATTTGGCACTCCGGTGGATATAGTGACCTCGGGCCCGTGGAGCGAGCCGCTGCTGCGCGGCCAACCGGGAGTGGGCGACATTTGGAGCCTTCGCAGCCGCAAGACTCCCTATTGGCTGAGCGCGGATCAGCGGCGCGTGGCGCGGGCATTGCGCGAGCGCGGGGTAGGGCCGACTTGGTACTGCGACGGCAACAGCGCGGCGCGGCCACTGCTCGAGCGTGGCGGAATTCCGGCGCCATTCGTTGTCGACGTACAGGATTATCCGCTGCTGCCCGGCGAACATGCGACACAGCAATGGCGGCGCCTCGCGCAGATCACGCCGGCGGCCATCGCAGAGGCGGCGCGCGCCGCCGATCTCACGACGGATCTCGCCGCGATCGCACCGGGATGCTATTTGGAGGTCAGTGACCGGCAGCGCGACGACCTCGATGCGTGGCTGCAGGCGTGCGGTCTCGCCGGGGCGCCGTTGATCCTGATTCAAATCGGCAATAAGCGCACCATGCGGCGGGGCCTGCGCCGCTTGGCGGTCAATCACAAGCACTGGCCGAAGGAGCGCTGGGCCGAGGTGTTGCGCCATGTGCGCAGGCTGTGTCCGGAACACTCGATCGTGATGCTCGGAACGGGGCCCGAATACGAACTTAACGCCGAAGTCGCGTCGCTCGCAGATGTCTCGCAGTTGTACAACGCGGCTGACGAGTTGCCGATATCCCGGCTGGTGGCGCTGTTGGCGCGTGGTGCAGGCTTGATTACCATTGATTCGGGCCCGGCGCATGCCGCCGCTGCGGTCGGTTGTCCCATGGTCGTACTGTTCGGCAAAGCGCTTGTCTCGCTATATAGACCCTGGGGAACGCCGGGCGCGGATGTCAAAGTGCTCCGCGGCGATGTGGCGGGCGTGCCCGATATGATGGGAATCGAGACGCACGACGTGATCGCGGCCTGGTCCGGCTTGCGAATGCGCGCGGTTTGAACGCCGCGCCGCGCAGCGGGCTATCGAGCGACTGCTGCGCGCAGCATATCCTGAGTCACCAGCACAACGCCGCGCTTGGTCACATAGAAGCGCTCCTCGTCGAGGATGCGATCCTGGCCTATTTGCGTACCGTCCGGAATCACGCAATTCTCATCGAGAATACAGCGCGTGATTTTGCAACGTCGGCCGATGGTCACCCCCGGCAGCAGCACCGAGCTCTCTATAATGCTGCTGTCCTCGATGCGCACGTCATTCGACAGCAGCGATTCCTTCACATAGGCGCCTGAGATGATGCAGCCGCCGGCCACCATGGAGTTGACCGCCATGCCACGCCTGCCTTCCTCGTCCAGCACGAATTTAGCGGGCGGCTGCTGTGCCTGATAGGTCCAGATCGGCCATTGATGATCGTAGATGTTCAATTCGGGGTCGAGCGCCACCAGTTCCATGTTCGCTTCGTACAGGGCATCGACGTTGCCCACGTCGCGCCAATAATTTTGGGCACGAGTTTCAACGTCATGGAAGGGGTAAGCAAACACTCGCAGGGGCCCAATGGCGGGCGGAATGATGTTCTTGCCGAAATCATGATTGCTGGCGGGATTGGCGGCGTCGTCGGTCAGCATTTTTTCCAGCCGCTCCATGCCGATCACATAGATGCCCATGGAAGCGCGCGCCAGCTTCGGTTGTCCGATGATGGGATCCGGGCTGCTCGGCTTCTCGGCGAACTTCGTGACCCGATTGGTGTTATCGGTGGTCAGGATCCCGAATTCGTTGGCCCGCTCCAACGGTACGTCCACGACACCGACGGTGATGTCGGCCTCGCATTGCTCGTGATAGGCGATCATCGGACCGTAGTCCATCTTGTAGATGTGGTCTCCCGCCAAGACGAGCACATGGGTGGGGTGGTGCGAACGGATGAAGTCCAGGTTTTGATACACCGAATCGGCGGTGCCGCGATACCAGTGCAAACCGATCTGCTGCTGCGCCGGAATCAGCTCCACGAATTCTCCGAGCTCGCCGCGCAAATAGCTCCAGCCGCGTTGAATGTGCTGGATCAACGATTGCGCCTTGTACTGCGTTAGTACCGCAATTTGACGGATGCCGGAATTGACGCAATTCGACAGCACAAAATCGATGATGCGGAACTTGCCGCCGAAGGGCGTTGCCGGCTTGCAGCGGTTCTCGGTGAGGGCCTTGAGCCGTTCGCCGCGGCCGCCCGCCATGACCACTGCCAGAGTGCCGCTGGTCAATCGGCTGACATAGCGTCCGGTGTTGTTACGAGCTGCATGTCGCATCATATTCTGGCTTCACCCTGAGCAATCCATTTAAGCCCCCAGCGTAATGGCAGCGTGCCACACTCGGGTTTCGGCTGCTAGACTTATCAGCATGTCCGTCTTGAAGTTGTGTGTCTTGAGCTCCGAGATCTTGCCGTACGCAAAGACGGGCGGCCTTGCGGATGTGGTAGGCGCCCTGGTGGCGAACCTGCGGGTTCTGGGATACGAAGTGCACGCTTTCATGCCGTTGTACTCGGCCGTGCGTGCGGCACATTCGGAACTGCGGCCCGTTCTGAATGTTCAACAGGTGCCACTTGCCGTCGGCGACTCCGAGTACCGTTTCTCCCTGCAGAGCGCCAGCTTTCCCGGCACGGACGTCGCGATGTACTTCATCGACTGTCCCGCCCTTTATGATCGCGCGAGCTACTACACCAATGATCCCGACGAACATCGGCGCTTCCTGGCCTTCACTCGCGCTACGCTCGAAAGTTGCCGCCTACTCGGGTTGGCACCGCATATTTTTCATTGCAACGATTGGCATACGGCTTTCTTGCCGCTGTACTTAAAAACGCTGTATGCGTCCGATCCCGTGCTGTCGCGCGCCCGGTCGGTGTTGACCATTCATAACATCGGTTACCAGGGAACGCTGCCCAGCTCGGCTGCCGCCGACTTGGGGTTGGACCATCCTGAGGCTTGGCTGGATGCCGACGATTGGACGCACGGTGTAATCAACCCGTTGAAAACCGGCATAAAATTTGCCGACGCGGTCACCACGGTGAGCCCGACCTATGCCCACGAAATCTGCAACGGCCCCTTGGGGATGGGGATGCAGGCGGCACTGCGGGCGCGCAGGGATCCGGTCGTCGGCATATTGAATGGCGTGGATTACGAAGAATGGGATCCGCGGCACGATCCGTATTTGACGCCGCATTTCGGGCCGGAGGATTTACGCGGCAAGCGGGCCAATAAGGAAATACTGATCGAAGCCACGCGGCTAGAAGCTGCGGTGACGCGGCCTTTGATCGGCATGGTCACCCGCCTAGCGGAGCAAAAGGGCATTGATCTGTTGTTCGAGGCGCTGCCGGCGCTCTTGCAGGTGCGGGATTTCGGGCTGCTGGTTTTGGGCAGTGGCGACCCGCGGTACGTTGCCTTTTTCGAGGGTTTGGCGCGGCGCTTTCCGGCGCGAGTGGCGTTTCGCTCGGGATATGACGAGTCGCTGGCGCATTTGATCGAGGCGGGCAGCGATATCTTCCTCATGCCGTCACGCTACGAGCCCTGCGGACTGAATCAGATGTATAGCTTGCGATACGGTACCATCCCCATCGTGCGCAATACCGGCGGCCTGGCGGACTCCGTGCAACATTTCGATCCAAGCAGCGGTCTCGGCACGGGATGCGTATTCAATGACTACGATACGCCTGCCGTGAGGTGGGCCATCGAGACCACGCTCGATTGGTTCGCCGTCCCCAACCACTGGCAACGCTTGATGCAAAATGCGATGGCCCGGGATTTTTCCTGGACACGGCAGATCGTCAAATACGATTCATTGTACCGGGGGATGGTTTAAGCCGGCCTTGCTA
>JAYTXS010000139.1:0-4376 GCA_043742845.1 Gammaproteobacteria bacterium | reverse complement strand
CGGAGTTTGTGTCCTTTGGCTCTTGTTCCTCGGAGGCACCTTTGGATTCGCCCGTTGCGCTGCGAAAATGCAGGTATGCATTCCTTACATTGCCGAATTATTCGCTCATTGCCGTGGCCAATGCCTTGGAGCCGCTGCGCATGGCCAATCGGCTGCTCGGCAAAGAGGTTTACGAATGGTCAGTGATCAGCATGGACGGGCATGCGACCAACGCCAGCAGCGGCCTGAACCTATCGCCTACCGGCGCTCTCGATAAATTAGGCGCAGTGGATATCTTATTCGTCTGCGGCGGCATCAATGTTCGCGAGGCGGTTTCGCCGGCGTTGCTGACGGCGCTGCGGCGTCTGGCGGATCGGCGGGTGGCGTTGGGCGCGCTGTGCACCGGCGGCTACGCGCTTGCCAAGGCGGGGCTTTTGGATAATTTCAGCGCCACCATTCACTGGGAGAATCTCTCGGCACTGCGCGAGGAGTTTCCCCGTGTCAGGATCAGCGACCAGTTGTTCACCATCGACCGCGACCGCTTCACCTGTTCAGGGGGTACGGCGCCGCTCGATCTCATGCTGAACCTCATTCAGGGGAAATTGGGTCCGCGCATTTCCCAACGGGTCTCCGAACAATTCATCGTCGATCGGGTCCGCAAGGATACGGATCGCCAGTACGTGCCGCTGCGGGCGCAGGTGGGCGTCTCGCATCGTGGATTGATCCGGGTGGCGCAGCTTATGGAAGAGAACATCGAAAAACCGCTGTCCTTGGAGAAGATCGCCAAGGCCACGGGTCTGTCGCGCCGGCAAATCGAACGCTTGTTCAAGCGCGATTTGCACTGCGTCCCCAAGCACTACTATCTACAGATGCGCCTGCGTCGCGCTCGCGAGCTGTTGCTGCAAACGGCCATGCCGATCATGGACATCACGACGGCGTGCGGTTTCCAGTCGCCGCCGCATTTCTCGAAATGCTACCGCATGCAGTTCGGGCATCCACCGAGCGCCGAGCGCAAGATCGCCGATAGGCGCGAGGAACCCGCCGGTGCCGATAGCGCACTGGCGGTTGCGTCGTGAGTCCGCGGCGCGTTATTCCGCGTTGGCTTCCTTACCGAAGCGGTAATTGAGGCGCACACCGAAAATGCGCGGTTCATTGGTCGTTTCGCGCAAATCGAAGTTGCCGGTGTTGGTGTAGACGATCGCGTTCTTGTTGGTGAGATTGGTGATGTAGAACTCGCTCAGCCAGTGGCCGCCTACCGGCGTCAGTCCCACGCGCAGATTCGTAATGGTGTAATTCGGTTGCAACATGCGCGGAAAGCCGTTCGAGCCCGCCACGTGCAGGTCGTTCCACATGTCACCCTTGTGAGCCACGTCTACCTGTGCGTAGCCTCGCAGATTTGCGCTTAAGGGGTGCTCGTAACGCACGTTCCCGCTCCAGCTGAAGTAGGGCACATAGGGCAGCCGTTCGCCGACTTCCGAATTAAATACCGTGTACTGCGTCGAGACCAGCCGCGAATCGGTATAGCTGCCGGCTGCTTGCATCGACCAGTTCTCATTGACCTTGTAGTCGGCATTCGATTCCAGGCCGTAGATGCGGGCGTTGCCGACATTGGCGTTGAAGCTGCTCGAGGCGCAGATATTGGCGTCATAAATGATGGTCTGCAGCTGTTTCCAGTGCATGAGATAGGCCGCGCCGTTCCACACCAAGTGGCCGTTGAGCCATGACGTCTTCCAGCCGAGCTCGTAGTTGTTGAGCGTGTCCGGCACGTAGCTGCTGGGTACGCCCTTGTCGTAGCAGGACAGAGCATCTCCAGTATTGGCGCCGCCGTCGCGGAAGCCTTGCGCGAAATCCGCGTACACCATCGCCTTGTCCGTAATCTTGTAATTGATGCCGTACTTAGCATCCCACTTGTTCGATGAACTCACCGTCAGCGCAGGGCTGGTGGCCACGTACGTAAACTGCGCATAGGGGCTGAAGTAGCGGGAATTGGAATGAAAGTGCACGACCCCCGCTTCGATGTTGAGCTTGCTGGTGATATCGAAGCTCAGATTGGCGAATTCCGTGGTTTGCAGGTAATCGGTGCGCGTGGTGTAGGCGTACCACTCCGTCGAGGGCAGCGACGTCGATCCCGGCGGCGTGCCGTTGTAGGCGTTGTAGTACTGAAATGCGGGGCTGTTGGTGCGCAGCCCCGGGATGAAGAAGGTGCTGCCGGAGTTCTTGTCCACCGTCTTCTCCCAATAGAGCCCTCCGAGCCAGTGGAAGCGACCGCCCGCTTTGGACGAGAGCCGCAGCTCGTTGGACCAGCGCTGCGGATTGCTGTGATATTCGAAAAATTGCACGGGCACTTTGCAGCCGGTGTATGGACCGGTGCCGTACACCGGGTCGTTGGTGCAGGTAAAACCCTCATTGGAGCCTTTGACCCCGAAAAAGCCACCGTAGTTCTCCATGTACTGCGAGTACTCGTTCTGCTGGCGCGTCGGCAGCGCCCAGTAGGTGCTCGCGAACACGAGGTCGCCGATGCCAACGTCCCCATCGACGTGTAAATCGAGCGTCTTTGCTTCAAACAAATGGGATTCTGGACCGAAGCGCTCCACCGTCCGCGGCGCGAGGTTAGGATCTTCGTCCCAGGCGCCGATAGTGTGTTGGCGCTGAAAGCTATAGGTCAGCGAGGCGCTCCAGTCATCGTTGATCACTCCCTTCAAAGCCAGCCGGCCGCCTTCCATATGGGCGCGGTTGTAATCGTTGCGCGCCCACGCCGAGTTGTCGGATACCGCAGTATTGACCCAGGTTCGAGTGGTGAGTTTATTGTTGATGAAGCCGCCGTGCGAGTCGCTAAACACGGAAATGCGCAACCCCAGTGTCCCGGGGATGATCGGGGCATTGAAAAAGCCGTCATAGGTCCAGTTGTTCTGGCCGCCATCGATATGGCCGCCATTGAAGTCGATGCCCGCACTGAATGCATTGACATCCGGCTTATTGGTGACGTAGCGGATGGCGCCCGCCATGGAGCTGGCACCGAAGGTGGTACCTTGCGGGCCGTTCAGTACTTCGATGCGCTCGATGTCGTACAAATGCAGGTCCGGCTGGACGCCGGCCCAACTCAGGGACATGTCATCGAGAAAGAATCCCGTCGCCGACGTGTTCGAGTAGTTCGGGTTGCTGCCGTCGGAAACGCCGCGCATGACGAAAAACTGCGTACCGGGACCGACGCTGATGAAGGAGATGGACGGGACCTTCGCCGCGTAATCATCGAATCCCGCGATACCAAGGTCCTGCATGTCTTTCTTGGTGAACACGTCGATGCTCAAGGGCACGTCCTGCAGATTCTCCGTGCGCTTGCGCGCCGTCACGACGATTTCCTGAAGTCCCGTGGACGCTTCCGTGGCGTCCGCCGCGCGTGCGCCCGGAGGTGCGAGAGCGAGTGCCGCCGCGACCGCGAGACTGATCTTGGAGAGGCTGACGGCCCCGCGCAGGGGAGAAGGCGCCCCGGGATGGATTTTGACGGTGCCTTTGCGGCTCGGTAAGCGCATAACAATCCCCATTTATTGGTCGGCTGCGCTCAATCCAGGGTCGAGCACGTTCGATGGATCATCCTTTGTGCAGGCATGGGCCGTCAACTCATGACCTCACTGCAGAGGCTCGAAGCGCTCCAAGCTATCACCCAGCGCCACGCGCAGCGGTTCGAGCTGCTTCTCGAAGTGCCGCCAATGGCCCACCCCCGAGGTGTAAATCGGCTGGCGCACTTGTTCGGCACTCGCGGTACGCACCGAGCGGCGCGTCTGATGAAAGGCGAGGCAGGCTGGCTCGAAGGGCAGCCTGCAGGCTTCGAGCAGGTGCCGGATGTGGGTTTCTGGGTCGCGAACCAGATGCTCGTACTGAATGTGCAGCACCTTGCCGGGCAGCACCGCGTCCCAGTGCTCCATGAGCGACAGATAACAGCGATAGTAGCGGCCTAAATCACTGAGATCGTAGCTGAAGGTCTGTCCTTCCGCGAAGTGTTGCTTGAAGGTGCTGAAGCAGCTATCCATGGGATGTCGGCGCACGTCGATGATAGTGGCATTGGGCAGAATCGCGTGAATCAGCCCGATGTGGCTGAAGTTATTGGGCAGCTTGTCGGTGAAGTGTTCGCGCGGGGTGCGCAGCGGCTTCGTTTCCTCGAGATAGCGGCTGCCGAGCGCGGTGAGAACGCCCGTGGGGGCGGTGCCGACCTTCTCCGGATAACCGTCCCGGTCGGCCGCCATGTCGTCGAATTGGTGCGTGATGCTGATGATATTGGGCAGTTCCATGGTGCCCTCGACGCGAGAGTGACTGGCAAGGATTTGTTCCACGAGAGTGGATCCGGAGCGTGGCAGACCGACGATGAATATCGGCGCGCAACTCGGATCGCCGCTGCCGCT
>JAYTXS010000138.1:0-6937 GCA_043742845.1 Gammaproteobacteria bacterium | reverse complement strand
CGGCACGGGTCTGGCTGCAGATTTTCTCGTAAGTTATTGATTATGGATAGATTAGAATATGTCAGCACTATGCAGACCACGCCTCGCTTTTATGCTTTTTGCGCCGCGCTGGTGGCGCTGCTTTTGAGCGCCGTTTCGGCGCCGCAGACCGTCATGAATCCGCTCGCCATTCGGGCGATTGCGGAGGTCGAATCGAAGTCCAACGAGGGCGGCCGGGAGGTGATGAAGCTGACCCCAGCTGAGCGGGTGGTGCCCGGCGATCGGGTGATCTACACACTCGAAGTGCGCAATACCAGCGCGACCGGAGTCGAGTCCCCCTGTATCACTTATGCGGTGCCCGAGCATATGAAGTACGTCGCCGATTCGGCCGTAGGCCCGGGTGCCGAAGTGAGCTTTTCAGTGGACGGCGGTCATCGCTTCGACAGGGCCGACAATCTTCTTATGCCTGGGATTGACGGCCGTGCGCGCCTGGCGTTGGCGGCGGATTACACGCACCTGCGCTGGCGTCTGAAGAGCAGCTTGAAAGCCAATTCGGTGGCATTTGTGCGTTTTCGCGCACTGGTCAAATGACTAATGAATAGCGAATACAAAGAAGTCTTCGGTCTCGAGGGTCCGCTGGCGCGCGCCTTGCCGGGCTACGCCTATCGCCCCGAGCAGGCGGCGATGGCGAAGGCCGTGGGGCTCGCGCTGTCGCGCCTCGAACCTCTGATCGTGGAAGCCGGAACCGGCACCGGGAAGACCTTTGCTTATCTGGTTCCGGCGTTGCTGTCGGGCCGCAGTGTCATTATTTCCACCGGCACGCGCACACTGCAGGATCAACTGTTTCGCCGCGATGTGCCGTTGCTCGCCAAGGCATTGGGTCTGCCCGCCAAGATCGCGCTGCTCAAGGGACGCACCAATTACCTCTGCCGACATCGTTTGGAGCTGGCCACGCAGCAGGGCTCATTACTGCCGGCCGAACGCGGGCTGACGCGCGTGCTCGCGCGGGTGTCGCGCTGGGCGGCGGCTACCAAGACAGGCGATCTGTCGGAACTCACCGATCTGCCGGAACAGTCGGCGCTGTGGCCGGGCATTACCTCGACCCGCGACAATTGCCTGGGGCAGGAGTGTCCGCAATTCACTCGCTGTCATGTATTCGAGGCACGGCGCAATGCGCAGGCGGCCGATATCGTCGTGGTGAATCATCACTTACTGCTCGCGGACCTGGCGCTCAAGGACGAAGGATTCGGTGACCTGCTGCCGGGCGCAGAGGCCGTCATTCTGGATGAAGCGCACCAAGTGCCGGATATCGCGGCTCAGTTCTTCGGCCAGACCTGGTCTGCGCGCCAGCTGCAGCTGCTGCTGCGCGACGTAGCCGCAGAGCTTCACTGCGCCGGTGTGCGCGCGCCGTCGATCAACGCAGCCGTCGCCGCGCTCGAGACTCTGCTCGAGGAATTGCGCGATACATTGCAGCGCGGCCCGGGGCGCCACGAATGGGCGAATCTGCCTGATTCCTTTCTGGATGTGTTGCCGGAGCTCGAGACCGCCGTCAGCGACGTGGCCACGCAGCTCGAGGGCTTGGGTGCGGGCGCCGGCACCAGTAGTTGCGCACGCCGCGCAGCGGCATTGGCCAATTCGCTTGCGTCCTTGCGCGAGCTATCGGACGACACGGGGCTGCGCTGGGTGGATGCCGGTCCTACCGGTCTGCTGCTGCAATACACGCCTTTCGAAGTGGCCGAGCGTCTGCGTGAATATGTCGAATCGCGGCCGTGCGCCTGGGTGTTCACCTCTGCCACGCTGGCCATCGGCGAGGACTTCTCGCACTTCGCCGCGCGAATCGGCTTGCCCGAAGCGCGCACGCTGCAGATCGACAGCCCCTTCGACTATCCCGCCCAAGCGCGCATTTTCTTGCCGCCGAAAATGCCGGAGCCGCAAAGTCCGGCGTTCGCCGCCAAATTCATCGAGGCATGCGTGCCCTTGCTCGAGGCCAGCGGCGGACGCGCCTTTTTGCTGTACACGAGTTACAGGGCGCTCGCCGAGGGAGTTCGAGCCTTGCAGGCGCGCTTTCCCAATCCGCCGTTTCCGGTGCTGGTGCAAGGCGAGGCGCCGCGCGAGGCGCTGCTCAATCGGTTTCGCGAACTCGGCAACGCCGTGCTTCTGGCCACAGGCAGCTTCTGGGAAGGCGTGGATGTGAAGGGCGAGGCGCTGTCCATCGTCGCCATCGACAAGCTGCCCTTCGCGTCGCCGGACGATCCGCTGCTCAAAGCGCGGCTGGAGGGAATTCGTCGCCGCGGCGGCAACCCCTTCTTTGAATATCAATTGCCGCAGGCAGTGCTGGCGTTGAAACAGGGGGTAGGGCGCTTGATTCGCGACTTCGATGATTTCGGGGTCATTGTACTCGGCGACCCTCGGCTCAAGAGCAAGGCCTATGGGCGCGTGTTCTTGGAGGCGTTGCCGGCGAGTCCGGTCATTACCGATGGGGCTGCCGCCGCGTTGTTTTTGGCCGAACGTCTGGCCAAGCTGCGACCGGCTCTCGCCCTCGCATCGCAGGCGACTTAGTGCGAGTACTCGCCGTAGACACCACGACCGAGGCATGTTCGGTCGCGCTGCAGAATGGCGAGGAAGTGATCGCGCGCTTCGAGGAGGTCGGCCGCTCGCACGCGCAGCAGATTCTCGGCATGGTCGATGCCGTGTTGGCCGAAGCCCAGTGGTCCCTGTCCAAACTCGACGGTCTGGCCGCGGGCGTGGGACCCGGCTCCTTTACCGGCGTACGCATCAGCGTGGCCGTGGCACAGGGACTGGCGTTCGGCGCAGACCTACGCGTATTGCCGATCAGCACTCTGGAGGCACTGGCATTGCAAGTAGTGCAACGTGGCGCGTCGCAGGCTCTCGCCTGCCTCGACGCCCGCATGGGCGAGGTGTACTGGGGATGCTTTGGCGCCGATTCGAAGCGCGGCTTGGCTGCGCTGGGTAAGGCACAGGTCGGCCCAGCCGCTAGTGTGCGCCTCTCCACAGCGGGGGACTATCAGGGCATCGGAAGGGGCTTTTCGGCCTATCCTCAGCTGCAGGCACTGCCCGGCCTCACGGTGTTGCGTGATGACGCCCGCGCGCTGCCGAATGCCCGCGAAATCGCCTGGCTCGCCAGCATGCGTTTGGGGCAGGGGGAAGGCATCGATCCCGCGGATTTGCAGCCGCTGTATCTGCGCGACAAAGTCGCCTTAACGGAGGCAGAGCGCGCGGCCAAGTAGCGATGTCATGGAACTGTCATGACCGAACGATGTAATAGTGGACTAAGGGAATCAACGGACTAGGAAACATGACGGCCAAGCGCATCCTCATTGTCGAAGACGAAAAAGCGATCCGCGATATGGTCGCCTTCGGCTTGCGCCGCGCGGGCTACGAAGTCGGCGAAGCCGAGGATTGTCGCGAAGCGCGTGCCCGGATCGTCGATGTGCGGCCGGATTTGATGCTGGTTGATTGGATGCTGCCGGATATGAGCGGTCTCGAGCTGACCCGCTCGCTGAAGCGCGCCAAGGACACCGAAGAGATCCCGGTCATTATGCTCACCGCGCGCGCCGAGGAGCAGGACAAGGTCGGCGGCCTCGAGGGAGGAGCGGACGATTACATTACCAAGCCGTTCTCGCCGCGCGAATTGCTGGCGCGTATTCAAGCGGTTCTGCGCCGCGCTGCGCCGGCGGGTGCGGCCGATGTGGTGGAGGCGGACGGTCTGAGACTGGACGATTCGAGCCACCGGGTAAGCGCCGGCGAGCGCGAGATCGCCCTGGGGCCCACGGAATACCGCTTGCTGCATTTTTTCATGACCCACCCGGAGCGGGTGTTCTCGCGCGGACAGTTGCTCGATCGGGTCTGGGGCGGTAATACTTATGTTGAAGAGCGCACGGTGGACGTGCACATCCGCCGGCTGCGCAAGGCGCTCGAGCCGTATCAATTGGAGCGGCTGGTGCAAACGGTGCGGGGCGCGGGCTACCGGTTCTCCACGCGCGACGCCTAGCCGGTACGCACGGGAGGACGGGCGAGGCTAATCAATGGCAGCGATGTGGACTTTCGCGATCGCGCGGCTCGCGGGCATTCTGCTGCTGGGCCTGTGCGTAGGCTTGGCTGTAGGACCTATTTGGTTATGGGTTCTGGTGGCCGCCTGCTTGTACTTGGGTTGGCAACTGCTGACTCTGCACCGGCTCGACCGCTGGCTGCGCCTGCGCTCGCAGATCGATCCGCCCAATCTTGGCGGCATTTGGGGCGACATCATCGCCCAGGTCGTGCGCCTGCATCGGCGCAAACAGTTCCACAAACAACGCCTGATTCAGCTGTTGCGCGAGTTGCGCCGCTCAACGGCCGCTCTGCCGGATGGTGTCATTATCTTGAGTCCGCAGCGCGAGATCGTCTGGTTCAATCGCCAGGCGGCCCGTTTGCTGGGGCTTAGGCGGCCGGTGGATGTGGGCCTGCGGATCGACAATCTGATCCGCTCGCCGGAGTTCGTGCTCTACCTGCATGGCGATGATTTTGCGATGCCGCTGGTGATACGGCCGCCGGTGCCGTTAGATCTGTACCTGGCATTGCAGATGGTGCCCTACGGCGGTGGACAATCGCTTTTGCTGGTTCGCGATGTCACTCGTCAAATGCGTTTGGAGGCGATGCGCAAGGATTTTGTCGCCAACGCTTCGCACGAACTGCGTACGCCTTTGACCGTGATTTCCGGCTACCTCGATACGCTGGCCGACGACTCGTCCATCGATCCCGCCTGGTCCGGACCGATCCGCGACATGCGCGCCCAGGCGCAGCGCATGAACGCCATCATCGCCGATCTTCTGGAACTGTCTCGCTTGGAGTCCACCGACGGTGAGGCGCCGCGCGACGCCATCGATGTGCCGAGCATGCTGGAGCGCCTGCAGCGCGATGCGCTCGCCAGCGCCGAGCGGCCGCGCCAGGTGGTGCTGGAATTGGAGTCGGCGGATGGACTGTATGGGGCAGCGCACGAACTCGAATCCGCCTTCACCAATCTATTGGTGAACGGCATGAAGTACACACCGGTGGAGGGTACGGTGCGGATGCGCTGGTGGGCCGATGAGGAAGGCGCTTATTTTTCGGTGATCGACAGCGGCATCGGTATACCGGCAGAACACATCCCGCGCCTCACCGAACGCTTCTACCGTGTGGATGCGGGACGATCCCGTGGGCAGGGCGGGTCGGGCTTGGGGCTCGCCATCGTCAAGCATGCCTTGCAACGCCACGGCGGATGGCTCGACGTGCAAAGCATCGAGGGCAAGGGCAGCACTTTCACCTGCCAGTTCCCGCTGGCGCGGATTTGGAAACAGGATGTGCGCACGGCGCAGAGTGCTTGAAGGGCATATAATTTGCGCAGGTATTGTATTCTCGAAGGTTGTTAGGTTTTTGAGCATTCAAGGTAATTTTTATGGAAACGGCAGACCTCACCCATCACATCTCGCGGCGCTTCAACGAGGACCTGGAAAAGGTCCGCAACCAAGTGCTGCAGATGGGCGGCTTCGTGGAGCAGCAGTTGCACAAGGCCATCACCGCGTTGGTGGAAGGCGACAGCCGTCTGGGTGAATCGGTCGCCACCGACGACTACAAGGTCAACGGCATGGAGGTGTCGATCGACGAGGAGTGCAGCCGCATCCTGGCAATCCGTGCTCCTGCCGCAGGGGACCTGCGGGTCATCGTCGCCATCATTAAAACCATCACCGATCTGGAACGTATCGGCGATGAGGGGGAAAAGATCGGCTATATCGCATCGCGCCTCGCTACCATGGAGCGGCCCGCGGACAAGTACCGCGAAGTCAAGCATCTTGGCCGTCAGGTCGCGCAGATGGTGCACGATGCACTCGATGCCTTTGCGCGCATGGACTCGCTGGCCGCCCTGAAGACCGCGCGCGAGGATAAAATGGTGGACGAGGAATATGAGTCCATTCAGCGCCAGTGCATCACTTTCATGATGGAAGATCCGCGCACCATCCGGCGCGCGCTCGAAATCATGTGGATCGTGCGCGCGCTGGAGCGGATTGGCGATCATGCGAAGAATATCTGCGAGTACGTGATCTACATGGTTCACGGCAAGGACATCCGCCACACCTCGCTCGAGGACGTCGCCAAGCAAATCGACGCCGCGCACGCTAATTCTCGCGGCTGATGACTGCGCGCCAAGGGAATCTCCTGGGGTTCGCAGCCTGCGCAGCCTTGCTGGCCTACGCCTACTATGCCCAGTTCGTGCTGCACTTGGAGCCTTGTCCGCTGTGCATTTTCCAGCGGGTAGGCGTGTTTGCGATCGGCGTCGTGTTTCTGATCGCCGCGGCCCATGACCCGGTGGGTTGGGGCCGACGCCTGTATGCGCTTTTGCTCGCCATGGCTGCGCTCGCCACCGTCGCCGTGGCCCTGCGGCACTTGTACGTTCAGCACCTGCCGCAGGGCAGCGTCCCGGCCTGCGGGGCCTCTTTGGATTTCATGCTGAAAGTATTTTCCTTGAGCGAGGTGCTCGTCAAGGTGCTGACCGGCTCCGGAGAATGCGCCAAGGTGACTTGGCAGTTTCTGGGGCTCGCCATGCCCGCCTGGGTGCTCATGGCGGCCCTTGCGCTGGGCGGGTATGGTCTGTGGAGCAATTTGCGTCGTCAGGCCCCGGTGTTGCGCTTCTGATGACCGATAAGCTGTCGCAGCAGAGCACGCTGCAATTAACGCAGGATTTGATTGCCCGTGCATCGGTGAGCCCCTCCGACGGCGGCTGCCAGGCCTTGATGATCGAAAGGCTTCAGGCCATCGGATTTGAAGTCGAGATTCTGCGCTTCGGGCCGGTGGATAATTTCTGGGCCAAACGCGGCCGCGGCGGCCCGGTGTTTTGCTTCGCCGGCCATACCGATGTGGTGCCTTCGGGACCCCTGGACGAATGGCATAGCGATCCCTTCGTGCCGGTCATCAAGGACGGCGTTCT
>JAYTXS010000137.1:0-2657 GCA_043742845.1 Gammaproteobacteria bacterium | reverse complement strand
GCGTACCGGCCGAGGCCTGCCCGCTCAACTTGGCCCCTACGGCCAGCACCACGGCCGCGCTGGCCGTAGGCGATGCCCTGGCGGTCGTACTACTGAAGGCACGCGGCTTCACCGAGGAGGATTTTGCCCGTTCCCATCCTGCGGGCAACTTGGGCAGACGTCTGCTGCTGCATGTGAGCGATGTGATGCGCAGCGGCGCCGACATTCCGACCGTGCGCCCGGGCACATCGTTGGCCGAAGGCCTGATAGAGGTGACGCGCAAAGGCCTCGGCATGACCGCCATCGTCGATCAGGATTCCCATGTACTCGGCGTATTTACCGACGGCGATCTGCGCCGGGCGCTGGACGCTTCGCGGGATTTGCGCGCCACGCGCATGGATCAAGTCATGAGCCGCCACGCGAAAAGCGTGCGTCCCAACACGCTGGCCGCCGAAGCGGTGCACTTGATGGAAGCCCACCGCATCACTTCGCTGGTGGTGGTCGATGCGGATGACCGAATCGTGGGCGCGCTCAATGTGCACGATCTGCTGCGGGCGGGTGTGGTTTGAAGGCGCGTAAGGCGACACCGCTGGCGCGGGTCGAACTCCTCATTCTCGACATCGACGGAGTGCTCACCGATGGTCGCCTGTACTTCGCGGCGCGCGGCGAGGCGCTTAAGGTATTCCATGTACGCGACGGCCACGGCATCAAGCTGCTGATGTCGGCGGGTGTCGCGGTGGCCGCCTTCAGCGGCAGGCGTTCGGCCGCTGCAGCATTTCGCATGCGCGAATTGGGCGTGCGTCGCGTGGTCCAGGCGTGCTCCGACAAGGTGGCCGCACTGCGGCGGTTGACCGCGCAATTGGCCATCGACCCGCTTAACTGCGCCTGCATCTGTGACGACACCCCGGATCTTGCGCTCATGTCTGCGGTCGGCGTCGCGGGCGCCGTTGCCGACGCGCACCCGTTGGTCAAATCTGCTGCGCATTGGATTGCCAAGGCGAACGGCGGCCAGGGCGCCGTGCGCGAATTTTGCGACGCCGTACTGCGAGCTCGCGCGGGCCGACGCTAGTGCTATTTCGCGCGTTCACGGTGCTGGCTTTTATGGCGCTCTGCGTCAGCACTTGGATCCTAAGTTCGCCCGCGCGCCGAAACCAGGCGCCGGTCGACACCCAGCTCACGGACTTGCCGGGGTACTATCTGAAGAATGCCGTGCTCACCGACTATGACGTTGCCGGCAACCCTAGCATCCGCATCGAGGCCGAGCGCATTGATCAAATCGCGCATAGCAGCGAAGTGGCGCTATACAACATCCGTGTCGCATACCAATCCCCCAACGGGCAGAACTGGATCATGGTCGGCGACGTGGCGCATGTGCAGCCGGGCGGCAAGGTGGTCGATGTGACGGGAAATGTACGATTGCAGGGAGACCCCGCGGGCGGTGAAATGACCGCGGTGGTGCATACCGATACTCTGAGCTACAACGTTCCCGACGCAGTGGCGAGCACCAAAAGCGACGTACGCATAGACTTTGCGAAACACACCATCACCGCGCGAGGCCTGATCGCGAATTTAAAAGAGCGCACGATACGCTTAGAATCGAAAGTGAATGGCCACTTCCAACCTTAAAATCGCCGCGCTGCTCGCTTTCGTCGGCGTGCACGCACAGGCTGCGCACCTACAACAACAGGCCATAGTGCTCGATGCGCAGTCCTTTGAGCTCGACTACAAGAACAACAGCATGATTTATCACAAGGTGCGAATTGCGGAGGGCGGTATGTCAATCGTCGCCGATCTGGGCCAAACTTCCGGAAACAACGGCCTGGACTTCGACAACAGCCACATGCTGTTTCGCGGCAACGTCAAAATCATGATGGACCAAGGACAGATCACGGCGGACGTCGCGGAGATTACTTTCGCTAAAAAGCTGCTCGCCAAGGCCGTCGTCAACGGCAAGCCGGCCTCCTTCGAGCAACCGATCGCGAAGACCGGGAAACTGGCCCGCGGACATGCCGATACCATCGACTACGACGTGACGAAAGGAGTGGTGCATCTGTCCAGTAACGCCTGGTTGAGCGACGGGCAGAACGAGATTCGCGGTGAGTCGCTGAAGTACAATGTGCTCGCCCAAAACATCAGTGCCGAAGCTTCCGAACAGGGCGCCCAGCGAGTGCACATCATCATCACGCCGCCGGCCAATCCCAAACCATGAGCGTATTGCGGGCTCTGAATCTCGCCAAGGGCTACAAATCTCGGCAGGTACTGCGAGATTTATCTCTGGAGGTAGAGAGCGGCGAGGTCGTAGGCCTGTTGGGCCCGAACGGCGCCGGCAAGACCACGGCCTTTTACATGATCGTCGGTCTGACCCGTTGCGAACAGGGTGAGATCTACCTGGATAACCGCGACATCAGCCGTATGCCCATGCACCGGCGCGCACAGCTGGGCCTGGGCTATCTTCCCCAGGAGCCGTCGGTATTCCGCCGTCTCACGGTGGCAGATAACATCATGGCGATCCTGGAGACCCGCCCCGGCCTCGACGACGCGGCCCGCACGGCCCGTCTCAAGGAGCTGATGGGGGAACTGCACATCGAGCATGTGCGCGACAGCTTGGGAATGAGCCTTTCGGGCGGCGAACGACGACGCGTGGAAATTGCACGCGCGCTGGCCGCCGACCCCCGCTT
>JAYTXS010000136.1:0-6372 GCA_043742845.1 Gammaproteobacteria bacterium | reverse complement strand
ACGTCTTGCATGCTTTGCTCGCGACGCTGTGCCGTCACGGTGATTTCCTCGAGGGCATCGCTGCCCGCTTCCGCGGTCGCGGCCAGCAATCTCGTGCCCGGCAATGTGCTCAAGATGGCAGCGATCGCAACTGAGAGCTTGGAATTCATTAATCATCCCCGCTTGTTCATTATGTCTGTAATAATTATACTAACCGTGGCTTGACGTCAACCGCCGTTGTTCTGCCGCCACTCACAACGTGGCAGCCCGATAACGCTTGGCCTCAGAGGAGCAAATGGATTGGCACTAAGAATGGCCGGTTCGCCCGAGGACCGCAAACAAACAATAGCCCGCGCCACCTGCCGCGCCATTATTGAGTTGGGCCTGCACCGGATGAACTTGCGGGATATCGCCCGCGCGCTCGGCACGACCACCGGCCCGCTGCAGCACTATTTCCGGAGCAAGGAGGAATTGCTTCTTTACACCAAGAACCTGCTCGTCGATGAGCTGTTGAATAACGCAAGAGAGGCCGGAAACGAGTTGCACGGTGGCGAGCGCTTGCGCGTCGTCTGCGAGCACCTGCTGCCCTTCACCGACTCTGCGCGCATGGCGTGGCTGGTGTTAACGGCATTCAACGGCCGCGCGATCGGCGATGAACGGCTGACCGCGATGCAAATCTCGCGCTACACCAAATGCCGGCAGTTCTTCGAAGCGGAAATCGCGCTCGCCCAGGAGGCGGGCGCCCTAAACGCCTCGATCGACCCTGTGCTCGAAGCCATTGCGCTTGCCAGCTTCGTCGATGGTCTTGCGGTGCAAGTGTTGTTCCTGAGCAGGGGTGAGGCCAAGCGAGCACAAGAACAGCTGGTTCGCAGGTACCTGGAACGCAGCTTCGGACTGGCGCGCAACACTCGCAGCAGCGCCGCAAACGCCCGCAATCGTGTCGCAAGCACCCGCGGTCGCGTTGGCACTCCCGTAGGACAGGCCTCTGTCAGGCGGCTGTCTCCTCGTCCGTGATGTTCTCATGCACGGCCGTTGCGCCGCGGCGCCAGTATGCCGCCGCCTTGATCCAGCGTTTGTCGAGGCCGCGCTCCTCGATCAGATAGCGACGAATGGCGCGTGCGGCGTGCGATTCGGCGGCAACCCACGTAAAACAGTTCCGCAGCGGAAACTGCAGGTTGCGCAGCGTCTCGATGATCCGCTCCGCGCTTGAATCCGTGTTAACGCTGCGCGTTAGCCAGACTACTTCCAGCGCCGCCGGGCTCTTCAGAGGGTACCCGTGGGCACCCTCGTCGGATTCGATGACGACGAGCGCGCGCGCGTGCGCCGGCAACTCTTCCAGGCGACGCCCGATTGCCGGCAGCGCCGTTTCATCGCCGATTAAAACGTGCACATCGATGCCTTCAAGTGCAATGACAGAGGAGCCCCGGGGTCCGCCCACGGCAAGCCGCTGGCCCGCTGCAACTTGCGCTGCCCAGCTTGCCGCCGGTCCCGCCTCGTGCAGAAAAAAATCGATCCACAGCTCTGCAGCGTCGGCATCGTAGCGACGCGGGGTGAAATCGCGCATGGCCAGCTCGGGAGCCGCGTCAGCGGGCCCAAGACCTGTTGGAAAGAACAGCTTCACGTGATCGTCAAAGCCCAATGACGTGAATCCCGGAAGTTCATCGCCCCGCAGTACAACGCGCACCATGGTCGGCGCCAGCCGCACAACCTTCGCCACGGTGAGGTGTCGGCGCTTCGCCTCATGGCGAACGCGCCTGATGTTAGGTGACTCACTCATGGTCGAATCCCTCGGCGATGGCGACAGCTGCGGCTTCGATGATCTTCCTCACGCGTTCGGTTTCCGCAGCGTCCCAGCCATTGCGGTGAAACGACAACGCTGCCTTCAGCGTATGCATTGCGTGGTAAATGTCCGCGGGAGCCATGTCCCCGGACGCCGCGCGGGCCGCCATGGCCATGCGCGACATTGCGCTGTCGAGCGCGGCTTGATTCTCGCGCACGTAGCCGCGCCCCTCGTCCGTGATCTCCACCAACCGCTTCGTTCCCTCGGACGCGGCCGAGCGAACGTGCCCCAACTCTTCCAGCAGCGTGAGGGTGGGATAGACAGATCCGGGGCTCGGCGCGTAGGCGCCACCGAACTTTGCCTCGAGTTCCTTGATGAGTTCGTAGCCGTGGCGCGGCTTCGCCTCGATCAGGGCAAGCAGCACGAGCCGTAAATCGCCCGGCCCAAAGAAGCGGCCGCCCCTGCCACCGCTGCCGAATCCGCCGCGGCCCAGTCCGCCTCGGCCGCCCCGGCCGCCATCACGATCGCCTGGCCCTCGATCGGCGCGCAGTTCTTTGCCGCCACGACCATGACTTCCAGACCGGTGACCCGCTGATCGGGGGTGGCCAAATCGGCCTCCGTGGGACGCCGAAAACTTATTTCCAAACATAAAATACCTCAAACGAATAATAGAACCCGATAACGATATATCGTTTGAGTATATCTGTCAACAATATCACATCAACATATCTTTAATTGTCGCGAGCTTTCCCAGCTAAATTTGCTGCACTGCGATTGGCTTTGGCTGTGGGGACAGTCGAACCTATCTCTGCGCGAGCGCCGGCAGCACGAAGAGATTCAACAAGGTCGATGACAACAGGCCGCCCAGCACCGTCACCGCCATAGGGCCCTCGATTTCCTGACCCGGTCGACTCAGGCCTACGGCCAACGGAGCGAGTCCAAGCGCGGTCACTGCCGCCGTCGTCAGAATGGGAATGAGCCGGTCATTGGCGACGCGCCCGGAGCCGCGCGTTCGAACGCCGTCGGCAGGTCGAGCGCAGGCGGCCGCGGCGCCTGCAGCGCGCATCCGGCACTGAAGATCACAACGAGAATGGAGCGTGCGAATGTGCGCATCGACAACATCCAGCCCGCGACCTTAGCTCGCATATGACGCTAGGGCGCCTTCATTTCTTCGCCACCACGATAAACTCGAATGTCCCCGGCAGCACCGTCGGCCAGGGATTCGGCGCAACCGGCGGCCCCAACTTGGCCGACGGCAAGTAGACATTGCCGGTCTTTGCATCCACCGCGCCGAGTCTGGCGCCCTTGGCTGTCTTCAATGTTTGGACAAGGGTCGGTTTGCCGCCCGCGAGGGAGATGATGGAGAGCGTGCCGGCGCGCCCGGCGGGAACGAACAGGACCTTGCGCTCGGCGTCCAGTATGACCCCATCGGATCCCATACCGGTCTTCACGGTCGCGACGTGCTTACCATCGGCATGCAGGAACTTGGTCACGCCGTTGCCGCAGACGCTCATCAACAGATCCGTTGCGCTGTCGTAGGCCAGGCCCGAGGGATCGCTGCAACCCTTCATCTTGAGCGATTTGACCAGCTTGTGCGCAGGCACGTCGATCACCGCGATCTCGGCCTTGTCCGCCACGTTGACGAACAACCTGCCGTCGCCGGCGGCGGCCGCAAACTCGAGCTCACCGCCCACCTGCACCGTCGCAACCACCGCCGCAGCTTTCACGTCGACCAGCGTGACGGAACCGCCCTTATGATTGATGACGGCCACGAGGCCGCTCTTCGGTTCGAAGGCCGCGGCGTCCGGCATCTCGCCCGCCGGCAGGGTGGCCGTGATCTTGCCGCTGTCGGCAGCGACCAGCGTAATCTTGTTCGAATCGCCATTAGTGACCACCAGGATTTTCGTACCCGGAACCGGCAGTCCGGCATGGACGCCCTCGCCCGCCACCAACACGGGTGTGATTTTTTTGGTGTCCAGGTTCAGCGCTAGCACGCCTTCGTCGCGGCCCAGGTAGAGCTGTCGGGACACGGAATCGATCATGGCGTAATCCCAGCCGCCGCCCGTCCCGGTGATGTGATCGATCACTGCGTAGTCCGTCGTCGGCTGCTGTGCCATTGCGGATGAAAGCGACATCGTCGCCAGCAGTGCGCCGAATGCTGTCGGCGTGATGTCGCCACAATTTCGCCAATTCATAAATGCATCTCCCTAAGTTGAAATTCAGGTCTGCCGAGCGGAGTTCAAAACTTGATCTGCAAGGTCACGCCGATGGTCCGGGGTGGATAAAGCGACCCGAAGTTGCGCGTCGCCAGGCTCCCAGCCCCCGGCCCAAATCCAAGGGGTCCCGGAACGGCCGCGGTGGGCGTGCCCTGAAAGCTGTAATTGTTGAAGACTGTGTGATTCTCGAGGTTATGTACATATCCTTGCACCTCGTACTTATCGTCGGCGCTGCTGTACAGCAAGGAAATTTGCGAACGCCTATACGAAGACTGCCGGCTGTCCGGTTGGTGGTCCGGCGACAGCCAGTAGTAGCTCTCGGCGTGCGTGAGGGCAGACAATGCCAGCTGCGAATCGTGCGGTAGCGTCCAGATATGCTGGTAGCTCAACGTGCCGGTCCAACGTGGTGCGTTGTACTCGGTGTAGCCGGAAAGGTCTTGGTACTGGATGACCAGGGAGGGGTTGCCCGGATTGGCGGGCATCGGAAACTGGTAATTCTTAAATTCGGCGCTCAAGTAAGCGACGTTGAGCGACAGCTGATCGTGCCGCGTCAGCTGCGCCTTGGTTTCGAGCTCGAGACCCTCATGACGCGCGCTGGCGGCATTCGAAATGAAGTCGCCAAATACCAGCGTGGCTGTCCCAGGAAAAAATTCGAGCTCATCGACCTGGTAATTCTTGTAGTCATAGTAAAAGGCGTCGAGGTTGACCTGCAAACGATCGTCCAGGAAGCGGTTCTTGCTGCCGATTTCGTACGCCATGATGGTCTCGGGTTTGTACTGGTTGTTCGGCGGTTGATTCGCGTCAAGCCCGCCCTGTTTGTAGCCGGTCGAGACGTTGAAGAACAGCAGCGATTTGTCAGTTAAATCGTAGTCCGAGCCGGCGCGCCAGGTAATACGTCTCGCAGTCAGGGAGCCATTCGGAGCCGCCTGCTGGCAAAACGCCGGGTTCGGCGGTGGGCAGCCCACATCGACATAGGTCGTGCGGTCCACAACCAGAGGAACCGTGAGTGGGACTACCAGATCCTGCGGATTTACGACCAAATAGTTGACCTGATTGATGTTGCCCTGGATGGTCTTCTGGTCGGAGTTCCCGCGCACCCCGGCCGTCACACGCCAGGTCGGCAGAATGGGATAGGTTAGCTGACCGAACAGTGCATATGACGGGGTATCGATCTTCGGGAATATTTGATCGGAGTCGGTTCCCGGACCCGCCTGATCGTAGAAGTACAAGTTGTTGGTCTGGTGTTCGCGATGAAAGTAGGCGCCGACCACCCACTTGGTTTTCGAACTATCGGGCGAGGCCAGGCGCAGTTCCTGCGAAATTTCCGAGTCGGTCTCCTCTTGCAGGGACGGCGTACCGTTCAGGTATGCGGTGGAATTCAAGTGCAGATGATGATACGCGCTTACCGACGTCAGCTTGGCACCGCCCAAATTCCAGTCCAATTGCAGACTGGTCTGAGCGCTGACGTTGTCGCTCTTGGGCGTGAACCCGTACTCAACGAGTCCTTGCTCCCCAAGGGGCAGGTTCACCAACCACGGATTTTTTTTCCAGTAATCCCCAGGCAAATCGGGAATCGGGACCTGTCCGTTACCCACGCCACCCTGATGGAAGTAGTCCTGGGTAAGTAGCGCCGAGAAGTCATCACTGTGGCGCCAGAGGAAATGAATGCGCCCGGCAATATCATCGGCGTCGTCATAGCCCGTAGCGAGGTAGCCCTTGTGCCGCTCGGTCTGGAACGCGAAGCGGAAAGCGAACTCGTCGCTGGTCGGCACGTTCACCATGCCGAACGTACGATACAGACCGTAGCTGCCGAACTCTTGCTGCACTTGCGAATGGACACCCGAAAAATCGGGTTTGTTCGTGATCAGGTTGATGGTGCCGCCGGTCGAGTCCTTGCCGTACAGGGTGCCTTGCGGGCCGCTGAGTACCTCAACGCGACTGAGATCGTAAAATAATCCGGATGCAGCGGCGGGTCGTCCCTGGTAAACCCCGTCGATGTGAAATGCCGTTGGCGAGTCACCCAAGTTCGGGTCGGTATTGGTCGTGACACCTCGAATCGAAAACGTCGTGGTCGAGCCAAAGGATCCAACCTCCAGTCCCGGTACGACATCGGTCAGCCCGTGCGCATCGGTAATGCCGGCGCGTTGCAAATCTTCCCCAGTGATGGCGGTAATCGCCAGAGCCGCCGACTGTAAGTTCTCGGCACGTTTCTGCGCGGTGACGATGATTTCCTGGAGAGCGAACCCTTCTTGGTCGTGGTCATGGTCGTGGTCGTGCTTATGAGCGCGCTCGTCATTCTCGTGCTGGTCCGCGTCGTGCTCGACCGCGTGCGCCAATTGAATTGCTGGTGCCGCTAGAATCGCTGCGAAGGCGCATCCGCGCAGGATCTTGAGTCCG
>JAYTXS010000135.1:0-4267 GCA_043742845.1 Gammaproteobacteria bacterium | reverse complement strand
GTTCGGCCTCGCGGCCCGCCACCTGCAGATGTCCGAATTCCGTGTTCGGCACCAGCCGTCCGTCCACGAACAGGGCGCTGCCTATGCCCGTGCCCAAGGTCAGCAGCAGCACGGTTCCCTGCACCGCGCGCGCGGCTCCATAGCGCAGCTCGGCGAGTCCCGCGGCGTCGGCATCGTTGATGGCGATCACCGGGCGCTGCAAACGCTCGCTCGTCAGCGCCGCCAGCGATTTACCGATCCAGGCCTTGTTGAGATTCGCCGCGGTGCGCAGGATTCCATCGCGAATGACGCTGGGAAAGGCCAGCCCTATGGGGTGATCGCCCGGTACCTTGGACACCACGCTGCCAAGGGAGGCAAGCAAACTATCAGTCGAGCCCTGTGCGGGAGTCGGCGTGCTGAAGCGCTCGCTGGCGAACGCACCGGTATTCAAGTCGACCAGTGCGCACTTGATGGACGAACCGCCGACGTCGATGCCGACAGCCAGGTGTGGAGTAGTCAAGATAAATCTCGCATTGTGAGGTTCGCCCGCCGCCGCAAATTTTCGACCCTATAATACCCTCTAATATGAACTCCATTGATACCCAGTTTGCCAACCGCCGGAACGTTGCATTGCAGCCCGGCACTTTGCAGGCGGCCCTGCTGGACCGCCTTACCCGAACGCTCGGCAAGAACCCAGATTCGGCGACGGCACGCGATATTTACGACGCTCTGTCGCTCGCGGTGCGCGAGGAGTTGACGCTGCGCTGGCTCGCCACGCAGCGCAGAGTGGCGAATGCCCGTGTCAAGCGTGTGTGCTATTTCTCGGTTGAATATCTGCCGGGGCGCTCGTTATTGAATGCGCTGTCGAGCTTGGAGGGCGGCCTGCTTCAGGAAGCGCGCGGCGCGCTGCGCAACCTCGGGCACGATCTTGACGACATCGCCGCCCAAGAGGTCGACCCGGGTCTCGGCAACGGCGGCTTAGGCAGATTAGCGGCCTGTTTCCTGGATTCTCTGGCCACATTGCAGTACCCGGCGGTGGGTTATGGCATCCGCTATGACTACGGCATTTTTACGCAGATCATCGGCTTCGACGGCGGGCAGCGCGAAGTTGCCAGCAGCTGGCTGCGTCTGCGCAATGTGTGGGAGACCCCGCGCGGCAACGTGCGATACACGGTGAGATTCGGCGGCCGTGTGGATGCATCCGCTGCGTCGGTCCAGAGCGAGGCGCAGCGCTGGGTCGACACCAACGACATCTATGCGATCGGATTTGATCAGCTGATACCAGGCAACCGCGGTCCGACAGTCAATCATCTGCGACTCTGGTCGGGCCGGGCGATCACCCCATTTCACATCGATGCCTTCAATGCCGGCGATTATCCGGCCGCGGTGCGCGAGCAGGTGGAGGCGAAGAACTTGTCGCGGGTGCTGTACCCGGACGACTCCACGCCGCAGGGCAAGGAGTTGCGCCTCAAGCAGCAGTATTTCTTCGTTTGCGCCAGCTTGCAGGATATTTTAGCGACCCATCTGAGCGAGGGCCGCACGCTCGCTTCCATGCCCGACTCAATCGCCATTCAGTTGAACGACACGCATCCGACGGTGGCGATCCCGGAGTTGATGCGGTTGCTGATCGATGAGCACGGCCTGTCTTGGGCGCAGAGCTGGGGGATCAGCACGGGCGTATTTTCTTACACCAACCACACCCTGCTGCCGGAGGCGCTGGAAACGTGGCCGGTGGCGATGTTCGAACGGTTGCTGCCCCGGCACCTGCAGATCATTTACTTGATCAACCGCGATTTCCTGCAAACCGTTCAGAAGCTCTATCCCGGCGACGACGACCGTCGGCGACGGCTATCCATCATCGATGATGGGGGCGACCGGCGGGTACGCATGGCGCATCTAGCAGTCATCGGCAGCCACAAGGTCAACGGTGTCGCCCAACTGCATTCGGATCTCATGCGCAAGCAGGTGTTTGCAGGTTTCGCCGATTTGTATCCGGACCGGTTCATCAACGTGACCAACGGCATTGCGGTGCGCCGTTGGCTGAAGCAATCGAACCTCGGCCTCTCGGCGTTGCTGACCGAACGCTTGGGCTCGGGCTGGGAGAACGATCTGGAGGAGTTGTCCCGCCTGCTGGGCGCCGCCGATGACGCAGAATTTCGCCGCCAATTCCGCGGCATCAAGCGCACCAACAAGAAGCGGCTCGCCGAGGAAATCATGCGGCGCACGGGCGTCGAGATAAACGTCGATTCGCTGTTCGACGTTCAAGTGAAGAGAATCCACGAATACAAGCGCCAGCTGCTGAACTTGCTGTATGTCGTGGCGCGCTACCAGCGCATTCGCGAGAATCCCCGCGCCGACATCGTACCGCGCACCGTTATCTTTGCCGGCAAGGCGGCACCCGGCTACGTGATGGCCAAGGCCATCATCAAGCTCATCAACAACGTGGCGCGCACCATCGACGCCGATCCATCCGCCCGCGACAAGCTGCGGGTGGTGTTTCTGCCGGACTACGATGTTTCTCTGGCGCAGAAAATCATGCCTGCGGCAGATCTATCGCAGCAGATTTCCACCGCCGGCATGGAGGCGTCCGGAACCGGAAATATGAAACTGGCGCTGAATGGCGCGTTGACCATCGGCACCTTGGACGGCGCCAATATCGAAATCCGTGATCATGTGGGAGCGGAAAACGTGTTCATCTTCGGCCTGACGGCGGACGAAGTGGCGGCACGGCGCGCGGCAGGCTACCAGCCGCGACGCGAACTGGAGGCTCACCCTGAGCTAAAGCGCACTTTGAGCCTCATAGAGTCCGGGTTCTTTTCGCCGGGACGCCCCGATGATGCCAAGCTCGTGGTCGATCGCCTGCTGAGCGACGGCGAGCCATTCTTGGTGCTTGCGGATTTCGCCGCGTATGCTCTGGCGCAGGATCAGGTGGACGATCTGTACCTTCGCGAAGACGATTGGAGCCGCAAGGCCATCGTCAATTGTCTCAATATGGGGTATTTCTCCAGCGACCGCAGTATTCGCGAATACGCGGACCGAATTTGGGCCGTCAAGCCCGTGCTCTAGAAGGTGGCGCGCAATTGAACGAGTCAATCACCGATTTTGACTTGTACTTGTTCGGCGAGGGCAAGCACGAGCGGATATACGACAAACTCGGCGCGCACGCCTACAGCGACGGCGCGGTACAAGGCACGCGCTTCGCTGTCTGGGCGCCCAACGCCGAGCGCGTGAGCGTAGTCGGTCCTTTCAATCACTGGGATGGGCGAAGCCACGTCATGCGCAGCCGCGCTTCGTCCGGGGTATGGGAAACGGCGATTCCGGAGTTGGGCGCCGGCACTGCTTATAAGTATGAGATCCGTGATCGGCACGGGCGGCTGTTCGTCAAGGCCGATCCCTATGGCTTTGCAATGCAATTGCGGCCGGAGAATTGTTCCGTGGTGGCCTCGCTCGACGGCTATGCCTGGGGTGACTCACAGTGGCTGGCGCAACGCGAACTCGGCGACCCGAGGCGCCGACCGCTCAATGCTTACGAGGTGCACTTGGGCTCGTGGCGACGTCCCTGGGATCAACGGACGCCGCCCTTCATGAGTTGGATCGAGGCGGTGGATCAGTTGATTCCCTACGTCTTAGAGATGGGCTACACGCATCTGGAGTTGATGGGCGTTGCTGAGCATCCGCTCGATGCCTCGTGGGGCTATCAAGTGGTGGGATACTACGCGGCAACCGCACGTTACGGATCTGCGCAAGACTTCATGTTTTTCGTCGACCGCTGCCATCAGGCCGGGATCGGCGTCATTCTTGACTGGGTGCCGGCTCATTTCCCGCGCGACGACCATGGCCTGGCATATTTCGACGGTAGTGCGCTGTACGAGCACGCTGACTCGCGGCTTGGCGAGCACGTGGAATGGGGAACCAAGATATTCAACTATGGGCGCCATGAAGTGCGCAACTTTCTAGTCGCCAATGCCTTGTTCTGGGCGGACCGCTATCACGTGGATGGACTGCGCGTCGATGCGGTCGCGTCCATGCTGTACTTGGATTACAGCCGCAAGCCCGGCGAATGGCTGCCGAACGCCCAAGGTGGCCGTGAAAACTTGGAGGCCATAGAATTCCTGCGCCAAACCAATAATGCCGTGCATCACGCATTCCCGAGTGTGCTGATGATCGCGGAGGAATCGACGTCCTTCGCCGGTGTCACGCTGCCGCCGGAACACGGCGGACTCGGTTTCAATTTTAAATGGAATATGGGCTGGATGAACGACACTTTGCGGTATGCGGCTCTGAATCC
>JAYTXS010000134.1:0-8562 GCA_043742845.1 Gammaproteobacteria bacterium | reverse complement strand
ACCAGCATCTTCTCGGGGTCTAACGATCCCTCCGTGGCGATGTGCACTTCCTGGAAGATGTCCGTGAGTTCGGCGGGCCCCAAGGTCACGTCGAGGTCGCCGCCCTTGGTGGTCACTTTGAGCACGCGGCCGACGACACGACCCGTGGCGAACAGAATCTTGTCGGGCCGAATGTCCGCGGCGCCCGGTGCCGCGGCATCGATAGTCCAGGTGAAGCCATCCACGCTCTGCGAACGGATGGCGTTGGCGCCGTGTTCCATGAGGATGACATCCGGCTGATAGGTCACACCCGGAGCACGGCGCGGTGACACGCCGTACAGTCGCTCGGCCTCGCTCAAGACGGCGGGTACAGCCGCCCGATCGGCCGTTGCGACGCTCGTGGCCTTTGGTGTAGACCGCTTGCACCCTGCCGGACCCATCACCGCTGCCGCGGCCAGCACCATGCATGCTGCAAGGTTGAATGTGCGCACGTCAGCGGCCGTGCTCTTGAAGAGCTTTCAGCATGGGATTCTCGACCTGAGCGAATCCCGCGGGTGGCTTCCAGGTCGAGGCGGGGATCGGGCTTCGACTCACTTCCGTGACCTCAGAGGTCGTGGTGGTTTTAACGACCCCGACGTCGACCATAGTCGAGGTCGCCACCGGATAGCCCTTGATCGATTTCATCTTCTCCGCGTAGTCCGAGCCCGCCTTCGCAGTGGGCGCAAAGCCGCTCATGGACTTGCGCATCGATTCATTGAAATCCGCGAGCGCGGCCCAACTCTGCACCGGAAATTTCAAATCGTTGGTGACGCATTCGGTCATGGTCATCATGCCCATGGTGATCACCCACTCCTCGCATGAGTATCCCGCCACCTTGCGAGTCACGCCGTTCTTCTTCACTTCCGTGGAGGACGCCATACCCGAGGCCATGCCTTGCATCATGGCCATGCCCTGCTTCATTCGCGGATCGTTCATGCGCTCCACCATCTTGGCCTGCATCGCCTCCAAGTCCTGCCGGGTTACAACGTAGTAGGTCTTTTTTTTCTGATTGACGTTAGTCATCGTGCCGGTCTTCAGATCAATGATCACCTCGGTGCCCTCCGAACGCGAGTTCTTGATGTGGTCACTGGAGAGGTAACTGGTTTCCGTACCGCCGGGCTTGCCGTTCGACGTGACGTTTGAAATCACGGTGAGGTCGTCGGCTGCGTGGCTGACGCCGGCGGCGCTTGCGGTCAGGACTGCGAATGAGAGAAGGCTGGCTGTTTTCATGGGGATTCCGTTGAATGGCGTAAGGGATTACTACTGGCGGGACAGTTCGACTCGGCGGTTGCGGGCTCGGCCCGCCAGTGTGGTATTGCTGGCGCGGGGCACCGATGCGCCGAATCCGGCTGCCGTCAGTCGTGTATCGGCAATGCCGCGCTGCTGCAGCGCTGCGCGCACTGCCGCGGCGCGGCGCGCGGAGAGTTCCTGGTTCTTGACATCGCCACCGATGTTGTCGGTGTGCCCTTCGATGTTCAAGTTCCACTCGGGATTCTTATTCATGACCTCGACAATGGCGCGCAGAGTCGCGTCGGACTGCGGCTTGATGGTGGCGCTGTTGAAGTCGAAATAAATGCCGTACGTCACGGCGCGGCGCTCCTTCGCCAGCGACGCCTCCAGCGTGTTAGCCGGGTTGTCGACCGGATAGGAAATGCGGGTGATCTCTAGTCGGTCCTTGCCGAACGCAAAGCGCAGAGTCAAAGCATTCGCAGGATCATCAAGCAAGTACCATTCCACTGGGACGGACGTATCGTTCTGGGTAAAGGTCCCTTTGAGATGCCAGGCAGGCAGTGACACCGGGGCATCGTTGAGAATCATCGGATAGCTTTCTGGATTGGATCCGACTACCGCGACGGTCCCCGCGGCGCTCAAGTAGGCTGGAGCCGCGGTCGATTCGGCGCCGGGAATCATTCCCATGAGCCCACTCAGCATCCCGCCCAGGCCGCCCAGTTGCCCATCCAGAGTGATTGCGGCCTTGCCGGTCGCGCGCAGGTCCGCGATCACCGCCGACGACGTTCCCATCGCCGTGGTGCCCGGGTACTCGTCCGCGCCGACCGAGAACAGGTACTTGTAGGTACGTGCTTCGCCGCGGTCGGCTGCACTCACGTCGCGATTGAAACTGACAGGCTTGGGCTTGCCGCCGGCCGGGTCCGGCAAGTCCGCAGACGCAGTCAAATGCAGCATCCCGTCGGCATCGATTGCGTCGACCGTGAGAGTCGATTCGTAATCGCCCTGACGTTCGCTGGCTGCACTGATGAGTGTCAGGCCGGTCACGAGCGGCACCCTGACGGCCGGCACGCTCACGGCCGGTACGCCGGCGGACGGCTTGTCGGCAAACGCGGCACCGGTGAACGCCAAGGTCGCGCTGAGTGCCAGCACCATCGCCCTTGTCGTTGCTGAAAACCACAGCCCTGCAAGCGTCTTCATATCGGGGATCATCAGAGCGCGTTGAGAAAAGCGACCAATTGCCGTTTCTGCAGGTCGCTCAACGCCATGCTGAAACGCTGATTGTAGAAGTTCACCAATTCACGCAGGTTCGACGCGGCGCCATTGTGAAAATACGGCGCGCGCGCGGCGAGGCCGCGCAGAATCGGGCCCTTTATCCTGTTGAAGTCGGCGCAATGGCCCGTGATCAGGGCACGACCCGGATCGGTGGTGTAGAAGGACTGGGGCTGCCCCGCAGTGAAGGGATTTTGACAGCCGGAAATCAGGAACACGGGCAGATCCGGCGGGCTCAATTCATTCAGCGCCGCGGAGATTACCGGATCCGATTCGTAATTTACATTGGCCGAATGCCCGGTGCCAATGTCGAGCGGCAACGGCAGCGAATGATGCCCGATGTTCGGCGTATCGTGGCAAGTGGCACAGGTGCCTGCAAACGAGGTGGGCTTGTTGAGTGCCGCATTGTCGTTGAGACCGCGGACATTCGCGATGATCATCGGCGCGCTATTGAACAGCTTTTCACCGGCCGCGATTTCCGCTCGTCCATTGGCGCGCTCGCCGCGGTGAGGCATCGATGCTTCCCATTGTGCATAAAGAGTCATGGAGCCCGGCGTGAAGGGAATGCCGTTGGGGTCCGCGCCCAAACTGTCATTGACGCCCGGGTAGTAGGATTGACCCGCGAGTTGGATCGGACCGCCGTGCGCGCCGTCGTCGTTCAACAGGCCGGCTTCTTCATCCCAAATCTGCGCCGTGTAAGTGGCGAGCACGAAGTCGACAATCGAATTGAGTTGCGTGTCGGTGGGCGCTGCCGCTGCTTGCGCGTGGTTCTGCGTGGCGTCTGCGGCCTGATGGAGGAGATCGGTCCGTAGATTTGAACTCAGCGTAGACGTCAGGTTGAGCGGGGCGATGGTTTCGCGCCCGTCAAACATCACAGCGCTCAAAAAGGACAGATTCGCGGTCGGCAGAGGCCTGCGGTATACCGAAGCGGTCAACACCTGGGTTTTCGGGTCCACCTGCAAGGCGCAGCCGTATGGGTCGTGTACCACGGAAATGGCGAATTCGGCGTTTATGGGAACGGGGGTCGGAATTCGAATCAAGCCACTGCCCAGGATCAAGCTATGGCCGGCCCGATCGCGGGGCGTCACGGTGTTGCAATTCGCGCCGTCGACGCTCGCGAACAAGGGGTCCGCTCCGTTCGATTTCTCATACAGTTGCCGCGCATGTTGCGGAGTGAAGCTCATAGCCGCGCCGGCAAGATGGCAGGTTGCGCAGCTTCGACCGTTGCTGCCGAGGCTCTGAAAGAACGCGTTCGACGTATCGAGCCCGCCGCTGTGAAAGGTGCCGATCGCACCCGTTGCGTCACGTGCGACGCTCAACCCCATAGGCAATTCATCGGCAATCGTGCCGCCCGCCCATGCCGTCAGCACCGTCAAGCTCACCACGTAAGCCCATCGCCCGCCCATGACGGTCCGCTTCATTGATGTCTCCCTTTTGTCATAATTTCGATTCTCGGCGCCAAAACAATCCCCGCTCATTAGGGAATACGAGGTTGGATAGCGATCGCTGACATGCGGCGGACCGGGTTGCGAACTTTTTCGAATAGGGCCACAGTCGCTGCGCGCACCGCCGTCAAGAGGATCAGGCCATCGAAACCCCGGAACACCTCTTCGCCTTGGCGTATGCGGAATTGCACCGCATTGCCGGTCAGCAAAGGCGTCGGGTCGGCGAGTCGCTCACGCTGAACACCACGGCCTTGGTGCATGAGGTGTACCTTAAACTAGCGCCCCATTCACAGGCGCTTGACCGGGCGCACTTCCTGGCGCTCACCGCTAGGGCCATGCGGCAAGTACTCATCGACCACGCACGCAGCCGAATCTGCCTGAAACGCGGCGGCCATGTTGTCTTCACGGAAATCCAGGAGGACCAGGGCGACGCGTCGGGTGACATGGCCGACATGCTCGCTCTCGATCAGAGCCTGTCGCAATTGTGCAGGCTCGATCCACGCGCCGGCCAGGTGGTTGAGTGGCACGTCTTTGGCGGTCTTCGCTTAGAAGAAATCGCAGAACTGAGCGGTCTCACCGTACGCACCACTTATCGCGATTGGCGGCGAGCACGCGCTTTCCTCGTGCAGCAGCTCGGTTTGACCCATCGGATACTGGAGCACTGAGGTGGACAGCGAGCGCTGGTATCGCATCAGCACGGTGTTCGATCAGGTTGTCGACGCACCCGAATCGGAACGCGAGTCGCTGCTCGCCCTACACTGCGCCGGCGAGCCCGAACTACGTGGTGAGGTCGAGGCGCTGCTGGCGGCCGATGCCGACGGTCATGCGCTCGAGCGGCGTGCCCCGCAACTACGCATGTCGGTCGCGGCGCAGTGGGCGCGCGATACCGAGGCTGCGCCGGTGGGCACTACGATCGGTTCTTGGCGCGTGCAGCGCGAGCTGGGGCGCGGCGGCATGGGCGTGGTCATGCTCGCCGAGCGCATCGACGGTCAGTTCGAACAGCGGGTGGCGTTGAAGCTGATCAAGCGAGGGATGGACAGCGAGGCCGTCCTGGCCCGCTTTCTGCGTGAACGGCAAATCCTGGCGCGGCTGTCGCATCCCAACATCGCGCGGCTGCTAGACGGCGGCTTGTCGGCCGACGGCCGACCCTACTTCGTCATGGAGTACGTGGAGGGGGCGCCCCTGCTGGAATATTGCAGCGCGCATGCCTTGTCCCTGCGCGCGCGGCTCGAGTGCGTTCTGCAAATTTGCGCCGCGTTACAGTTCGCTCATCGGCAACTCATCGTGCACCTCGATGTCAAGCCCTCGAACGTCATCGTCACCGTCGATGGCGAGGTGAAATTGCTCGATTTCGGAATCGCCAAATTGCTCGGCGGCGCTGCGACCGAGGCGGACCTAGAGACGCGCACGCACGTGCAGCGCCCATTGACCCCCGGTTACGCCGCGCCGGAACAGCGGCTGGGCGAGCCGCTGAGCACCGCGACCGACGTGTACGGAATCGGATGCTTGCTCTACGAACTTCTGACCGGGAGTCGCGCCTGCGGAGTCCCGCCGCTGGCCGTCAATGAGCCGTTGGCACCGAGCAAGTCAGCGGCTCGCACGCCGGCGCTGCCCGGCATTCCCTCCCGTAGGCTACGTGGCGATCTCGACACCATCATTCTTAAGGCACTCAAACGCGAACCTGATCGCCGCTACCTCACCGTGGATGCGCTGGCGGAGGACCTTCGGCGTTGGATCAATGGACATCCGATCGCGGCGCGGCGGGACACCTGGTGGTATCGCAGCGGAAAATTCGCGACCCGCCATCAAGTCAGCGTTGCGGTTGCGGCGATTGCCTTGGTGGGCTTGATTGCCACCGCGACATTCGCCTTATCGCAGGCGTCGCGGGCGCGGGCGCATGCCTTGAGGGCCCAAGCGGTGACCCAATATCTCGTCGACGTGTTTCGCGTGGCCGATCCCAAAGGCATGCCCGGTGGACTCAAACTGAGCGCGCGCGAGGTGTTGGATGTCGGCGCCAAACGCATACAGCTGCAGCTCGCCCAGCAGCCGCAATTAGAGGCGTCGTTTTCTGCGGTGCTGGGAACGATTTACCAAGGCCTGGGTGAGAACGAGCGCGCCGTTACGCTGCTGCAGCGCTCGCTCGATTTGCAATCAGCTGACGACGTCGACGTCTCCCACGCAGACACACTCGCGTTGTTGGCCCGGGCGCGGTATGAAAAGGGCGAGTACCCTGCGGCCTCGATCGCATCCCACCAGGCACTCGTTGAGCATCGGGCCCAGGGGAGCGTCGACAGTCCTGCAATCGCCCAAGATCTCGCGTTGCAGGGTGAAATCGCACGACGCCGTGGCGAATTCAAGCAGGGCGAAAGCCTTCTACAACAGGCGCTCGGCATGTCGCGTGCGACCCTGAGGGCACCGCACGCGCAAATCGCCGCGCAGCTGAACCAACTTGCCGCGCTGTACGGCGACATGAACCGTATTGATGACGCCGCAGTCCTGACGGAACAGTCATTGGAGATGTTTCGCGCGCTGTATGGCGAAAACCATCTCGACGTGGCCGAGAACCTCGTCAACCTCGGCGTGTTCCGCATGCAAACGGATCACATGGCGCAAGCCCTGCCTGCCTTCGACGAGGCGATTGCCATCTATCGACAGCTGCTACCGAACGATCACCCGCTGCTCGCCCTTGCGTTGGCGAACGAGGCCCGCGCGTTCGACCGCTTGAAGCGCTATCGTGAAGCCGAGCCGCTGTATCGTGAAGCTCTGGGTATGCAGCAGCGTATGTTGGGCGGCAACCATCCCGATTTAGCCACGACCTTGAACAATCTCGCCGTGTTGCACCTGCATCTCGATGATTTTTCCGGAAGTGCCGAGTTTAGCCGGCAAGCCATGGCGATTTGGGAGGCGCAGGGCAAGCTCGAGCATCCCTTCGCTCTCATCTCGAAAGGACATCTCGCGGTCGCTTTGCGGGAATCCGGTGATCTGGTTCAGGCCGAACGGGTAACCCGCGAAGTTCTCGCATCGCGCCGCCGGCAGCTCGGCGAAAAGAACCGCGCGGTGGCCATTACCCTGGATGATCTTGGTATTGTCTTGCGCCTGACAGGGCACGCCGATCAAGCCGTTGCCCAACAGCTGCTGGCGCAACAAATGCGTGCCGGGTTATCCGACGTGCCGCCCCCGGAAGCTGCCGCCGCGCGGGTGCAATATGCGCTCAGCGAATCCGCCGCCGGCGATCACGCCATTGCGCGCCGCGAGGTCGATGCCGGCATCGCCGCACTGACCGGTATGAAAGCGCTGGATACGGAACAGCTTGCCTCAGCATTTCTGGCAAGGGCCCGCATTGAACTCGCGCAGCACCAAGTTGCGGCTGGCTGTGCAGAGGTGCGCCAGGCGCTGTCGCTGCGGCCGCCCGATGATCCGAACACGGGCTGGCGTCATGCCGAAGCCCAGAGTGTGTACGGCGAATGCTTGGCGCAGCGCGGCCAGTTCGGTTCGGCGCGCTATCAAATACAGGGCGCACTCGAGACCCTGCAGCATGTGCGCGGCACGGATCACTGGATGACGCGCAGCGTCCGTACGAGCCTTCGCACCTTGCGCAAAGCCTAGAGCAAGACGAGTTCCTCGAGCCGATCCGCCGCTTCACGCCCAAAGCGGCGGGTAACGGCCCGTAGAAGATCGAGATCCACGGGACCGCGTGCGCCCTCAAAGGCGGCGCGGGCGTCCGCCAAGTCCTGCGGACCGCCGGCGAAGCACTTCATCGCAACAAAATCTTCCCGACCGACAATGCGCAAATTCATGCCATGAAAGGGCAGCTCGATGGCGCGGGAGAACACATTCGGATCGAGGCCACGTAAACCGCCTAGGAGTTCGACTCGATTGCTGTGAGTATCGGTCAAAACGAGCATGCTCAAGATCGGGTCATCGTCATCCCCACGACGCAGCGTCACGCCAAATCCAGCGTCAGAAAAGGTTGTGGAAATCTTTTTGAGGCGGGCATAGGAAACGCACAACAATGCATCTACGTCACTCGAGGCTCTCACCAAGGCGTGCGCGGACAGGGCGAAGGCGCCGATGACCATATAGTCGATGCGCTCACGCGTCAGGATTTCAACGACATCTAGAAAAAGGAGCGCCGATTGGCCGGCTCGCTGAGTTTTCACGGGGTGTTTAGAAGCCCGTGGACGCGTCGCTCCTGCGCGGCGCGGCCCGCCTGATGGAGCTCGCCAAGCAGTTGGTTGTGTTCGAGAAACGCTTCGAGCCTCTGCGCCGGCGTCAAACGGCGCTCGGACTCCATTAATGATTCCCGCGCTTCCCGCGCGAGCTTGGATCCGGTGGCGTGAGCGCTTCTACCGGCAAGGCCCGAGAGGAAGGCGCCCGCCTCTTCAGCGTGCCGGCCGGTTTGTAGCGTTATGGGAAGTCCCGCGCGCACCGCAAGCCGAAGTAGAAACTCAATGGACAAATCGGACACGCGGCCATTGATGATCTTGCTTAAGGTCGGCTGGGGAATGCCCAGGCGCCGGGCAGCAGCCACTTGCGTGTCACCCAGATGGCGAGCGATTCGCGATACTTGCAGCGCGAGATCGCGGCGTAACGACTGAAT
>JAYTXS010000133.1:0-3891 GCA_043742845.1 Gammaproteobacteria bacterium | reverse complement strand
ACCCAGGCGCAAATCGCGGCAACCGTCGCGGCATTCGTCGGCAAGGATTACCCCCACGACGTTGCCAAGGCGGCGCTGCCCATCACCGAGGTGCTGAGCGCCCCGCAAAAGTAGCGTGAGCGGACGTAAGTCGCGGGCGGTCGAACGCCCGCGGCCTGGTGACTCGTCAATGCGCCTTGGTCGCCGGGCGAGCGCCCGCCCCTCGAGGCTTCGCGGCGATCACTTCGATTTCCAGCAACGCACCGGGTGCGACCAGCGCTGCCACCTGTACGGCGCTGCGCGCGGGCTTGTTAGGCTGCTCCGCCGTGCCGAAGAACTGGCTGTAGCCGGCCATCAGGCCGGGGAAATTGAGTTTATTGTCGTTGGCGGGATCAGCGACCATGAATACCGTCATCTTGACCACGTCGCCCATGCCGAGTCCGAGCTTGGCGAGCGTGCCCTTGATCGAGTTCAACACGCTCACCGTCTGAGTTTGCATGTCACCGTATTCCGGGGGCGTGCCTTTGGGGGCATCCTTGTTGATCGCAGCCGGCAGGGAGCCGCTGACGTACACCGTCTCGGTGCCGGCGGGCACGCTGACCGCGGCGGAGATCGGAAAGGGGTTGCCGTCGGGCAGGGGAGTGCGCACGACGCCGTCCGCGGCCGAGGTGATGGAACTCGCCGCAGTCGCCAGGAATCCCAATGCCAGCAGCAGGCTGCGCGGTGGTGCGAACTTATGCATGTCTCATTCCCTATATAAGTAACCGATCGGGAGATTCTGCCAGTTCCGCCTGGGGTCTGCCACTGCCCCGGTTTTTATATTATACTCAAGATATTACAATGGCCGGCTCTCGAGGATGCCAAGCATGCGCAAAGTGAAGACACTCGGACTTCTGGGAACGGGCGTGATCGGCGGAGGATGGGCCGCACGAGCGCTGCATTTCGGGATCGACGTCATTGCGGCCGACGTCAAGCCGGAAATGGAAGAATGGATACGCGGCGCGGTCGCCAATGCCGAACCTGCGCTGGCGCGGCTGACCTCCGCGCCCTTGCCGCCGAAGGGCGTACTGTCCTTCACCACCGATTTGAAAGTGATGGCGCAGCGGGCCGACTTCATCCAGGAGAACATTCCCGAACAGCTGCCGTTGAAGCAACGCATGCTGGCCGAGGTTAGCCGCCACGCGGCCGCCGACGTGATCATCGCATCCAGCACGTCAGGCCTCACGCCCACCGATTTGCAGCGCGACATGGTCGCGCCGGAACGCTTCTGCGTCGCGCATCCGTTCAATCCGGTGTACTTGCTGCCCTTGGTCGAATTGGTCGGAGGGCAAAAGACTGCACAAAGCACTATTGATGCGGCAGCCCTATTTTTTACCTACATCGGCATGCATCCGCTGCATGTGCGGCGCGAAATTCCGGGTCACTTGACCGATCGGCTGCAGGAAGCCCTGTGGCGTGAGATTCTGCACATGGTCAATGACGGCATTGCCACCACCGGCGAGCTCGATGAGTCGATCATCTATGGACCTGGGCTGCGCTGGGCCGCGATGGGCACGAATCTGATCTACCACCTTGCGGGGGGCGAGAGCGGCATGCGGCACATGCTGGCGCAGTTCGGGCCCTGCCTTAAGTGGCCGTGGACCAAGCTGGAAGCCCCGGAACTCACCGAAGCCTTGATTGACCGCATGGTCGAGGGCACGCAAGCGCAGGCTGCGGGGCGATCGATCCGCGAATTGGAGCGGCTACGCGACGACTCCCTGGTCGCCATTCAGCAGGTATTGCGGCAGTACAATATCGGCGCCGGCGCCACGTTGCGTTCGCTCGAAGATCGTCTGTTCAAAGACGCCGCCGCCGAGCAAACCCTGTCGTCCGGTAATTTGAGTGCGCCGATGCGGCTGCTGGATGCCACCGTCAGGCCGGAATGGGTGGACTACAACCGACACATGTCGGATTTTCGCTATGGCCAGGTGTTCGGCGACGCCATGGAGCCGCTGTTTCGTCAACTGGGCATCGATGACGCGTATCGTGCGACGGGTCGCATGTACTACACCGTCGAGAATCACATCCGGCATTTGGGCGAGGCCAAGGTGGGGGAGGCGCTGTACGTCACGGCGCAGCTGCTCGAGGTCGACGACAAACGCCTGCACATCTTTCAACGGATGTTTCGCGGCCGCGACGATCAATTGATTGCGACGGCCGATCAGATGTATCTGCACGTCGATACCGCTGCGGCCAAGGCGGCGCCCGCGGATCCGAAGGTGCGCGAGAAAGCGGCGCAGATCCTGCGTGCTCAGGCGGCGCTGCCGCGACCGAAGGAAGCGGGTCGCGCGGTCGGGCTCGGCAAGCACACAGGCTCCTAAGATCGCGCCATGCCGAAGATCGTCGATCACGCAACGCGGCGCGACGAAATCGCTCAGGTCGCATGCCAGGTGGTCGCGGACCATGGATTCGAGCAGGCGACCATGGCGCGGATTGCGCGCGCGGCGGGCTACACCACCGGCATGGTGGCTCATTACTACGACTCCAAGCAGGAAATCATTCTCGCCGCTTTGCGCCTGATGCTGTTGCGGATCGAGCAGAGGCTGACCCGCGAGCGCGAGACGGAGGAGGCGAATCTGCTCGAAGTGCTGTCCGAAGCACTGGCCATCGATTCTCAACGCTTTACCGAGTGTGCATTCTGGATGGCTTTTTGGGGGCAGGTGTCGGCGGACAAAAAGCTCAAGCGGCTCAACGCTTGGGTGCATGGCGAATACATGCGTCTATTCACTCGATGCTTTGCCGAGTACTGGACGGAGTGGGCGTCGTGGCCGCCGGCGGTGCGCGACCAGGTGCTGCGCTCGGTGGTGATATTCATGAACGGTCTGACCGCAAGCGCGGTCACCAGCCCGCGCGACTGGCCGGCGGCCATGCAGGTCGAGCAGCTGCGATTGCAATTGGAATTGCTGAGGCACTGGGCCGGGACGAAGCGCTCGCGGCGAGTCAACTGACGTAAGGCGGCCGTACTCGGCGCTGACTAAAAAAAAGGGGACTGACCATGGATTTTTCGCTCAGCGATGAACAGCAGATGATCATCAAGACCACGCGTGAGTTCGTGATGAACGAGCTCTATCCGCATGAGAAGGAGGTCGAGGAAACCGGCGTGCTGCGCGAGGACCTGCATCGGGAGCTGAAGGCGAAGGCGATCGATGCCGGCTTGTACGCTGCCAATATGCCGGCAGAAGTAGGTGGTGCAGGCTTGGATACGGTGACCTGGGTCCTGTATGAAAAGGAACTCGGGCGCACCAGTTACGCACTGCATTATTGCGTCGGCCGTCCCTCGAACATATTGTTGGCCTGTGAGGGCGAGCAAAGGGAGCGCTACTTGTTGCCCACGGTGCGCGGCGACCGAATTGAATGCTTGGCGATGACGGAGCCGGGTGCCGGATCCGATCTTCGCGGCATGAAGACCATGGCGGTCGAGTCGGGAGGTGACTTCATCATCAACGGCACCAAGCATTTCATCAGTCATGCGGATCATTCCGATTACGTCATCCTGTTTGCCGCCACCGGGGAGGAGACCACCTCTCACGGCGTGCGCAAGAAAATGACTGCCTTTCTGATCGACGTGGGGCATCCGGGATTCGAAATGCGCGCGGGCTATAAGAATGTGTCGCATCGCGGCTATACCAATAGCATTCTGGAATTCAACAATTGCCGCGTCCCCAAGTCCGCTGTTTTGGGCGAACTGCATCGCGGCTTCGACGTCGCCAACACCTGGTTGGGATCCACTCGACTGCAAGTCGCGGCTACTTGCCTGGGTAGAGCTGAACGTGCTCTGGAACTGGCCACGCAATGGGCGGTGGATCGTGTGCAATTCGGCCAGCAGATCGGCAAGTTTCAAGGGGTGAGCTTCAAGCTGGCCGACATGGCCGT
>JAYTXS010000132.1:0-4382 GCA_043742845.1 Gammaproteobacteria bacterium | reverse complement strand
TGAAAATGACGGTAAGGGAGATTCAAATCCTTGATCGGCTTGGCTTTTCAGACCCGTATCGCTGATCGAGTATCCTTACGCCCCCATGTCAGAACAACCTCTAGGCGGCACCACAGGCCGCTGGTTTAAACGCATTACCCAGTCGATGTCCGGTGAGCCGCGCGATCTCGCTGAGCTCATCGAGGATTTGCGCGAGGTCAGCGAGCGCGGCCTATTCGATGGCGATGCGCTGGTCATGCTCGAAGGAGTGCTGGCGGTGGCGGACATGCAGGTGCGCGACATCATGGTACCGCGCTCGCAAATGGTGTTCGTCGAGCGTGACGAGCCCCCCGACAAGCTGGTCGGAATGGTGGTCGAGTCAGGGCATTCCCGTTTCCCCGTAATTGGCGAAGACCGGGACCAAATTCTCGGCATATTGCTGGCAAAGGATCTACTGCGTTTACAGGCCGCGGGCGACGAGAGTTTCGAAATTCGCGAGTACATGCGTCCGGTGGTGTTCGTCCCCGAGAGCAAGCGGCTCAACGTGTTGCTGAAGGAATTTCGCCGCAGCCACAATCACATCGCTATGGTCGTCGATGAGTACGGCGGCGTGTGCGGATTGGTGACCATTGAGGATGTCATCGAGCAAATCGTCGGAGAAATCGACGATGAGCACGACGTCGAAGATGATCTGGCCATACGTAAAGAGGGCGCGAAGGAGTTCACCGTGCGCGCACTCACGCCCATCGCCGACTTCAATCAGTATTTCGGAACGGCGTTTTCCGACGAGGAATACGACACCATCGGCGGCTTGTTGATGCAGGAGTTCGGACGGTTGCCGCGCCGCGCAGAAACCATTCAGGTGGGCGAGATGGAGTTTCGCGTGTTGCGCGCCGATCGTCGCCGCATCGATCTTCTGCGTGTGATCACGCCAACCGATATTGAGCCGCCGGCTGCCGACGAGTCGGCTCTTTGAGCGCCGCGCATCGGGGCGCTGACACCGCGTTGCGGATGCAGGGCCTGTGGAGGCTGGCCGCCGCGTTCTGCACCGGCGCAGCGCTCAATGTCGCCTTCGCACCATTCGGCTGGTGGCCGGTCGCCGTGCTGGCGCCGGCGGCATTATTTGCGCTGATTCGGGGCCTGCCGCCGCGCCGTGCCGGCTGGACTGGCGCCGCATTCGGCGCCGGCCTATTCTGTTTCGGTACTTACTGGCTGTACACCTGTCTGCACGTGTTCGGCTTGGTGCCCATATGGCTGACCCTGCTATTGCAGGCGGCATTGATCGCCTTGATGTCGATATATTCCGCGGCACTGTGCTACCTGGCTAATCGTTTTTGGCTCAAAGCCGGTGCAACGCGGGCCTGGATGGTGCTGCCGGTACTCTGGGTACTGCTGGAATGGCTGCGCGGATGGGCTTTGAGCGGCTTCCCTTGGCTATCGCTGGGTTACGCCATGATCGATTCGCCGCTCAAGGGCTGGGCGCCGCTGTTTGGAGTCTATGGTGTGACCTGGGTCGTCGCCACAATCGCGGTGGCGGTCAATGTGTCACTCATGCCGGCTGTCCCGACCGCACGTCGGTTGATGGCGGTCGGCGCCATCGCGGTCTTGCTCATAATTCCGACGCTGCTCGGCAGTTACAACTGGACGCGCATCGCGGGTCCCGCGCTGCCAATTGCCGCCGTGCAGGGAGCCGTGTCGCAGGACCAGAAGTGGCAGGCGCAGAACCTCGAAGCAACCATGACGCGGTACTCCCAGCTCACGGCGGAGGCTTGGGGCGCTCGGCTCATCGTCTGGCCGGAGGCCGCGCTGCCGGTGCTGGCGAATGACATACCCGATTATTTGCGGCGCCTGCAGGAGTTGGGCCGCACGCACGGCACTGATTTTGCGATTGGCCTCGTGAACTATCAGCCTACACCTAAGCAATACCACAACGGGCTTTTGGTTCTGAGCGATGCCGGCGGCGGCTGGTATTACAAGCGGCACTTGGTGCCCTTCGGCGAGTACTTCCCAGTGCCTGCGTTCGTGCGCTCCTGGATGCGTCTGATGAGTCTGCCCTATGATGACATCACGGCAGGCGGTGAGCACCAGCCGGCCTTGAGTGCCGCCGGCCAGAAGCTCGGCCTCACGATCTGCTACGAGGATGCCTTCGGCAGCCAACAACTGCAGACTCTGCGCGATGCAACTTTGCTCATCAACGTCACCAATAACGCCTGGTACGGCGATTCCACAGCGCCGCACCAGCATCTGCAGATCGCCCGCATGCGCGCGCTCGAGGCCGGTCGCTACCTAGTGCGTGCTGCGAACGACGGCATCACGGCCGCAATCGGACCGCATGGCGAAATTGTGGCGCGCCTGCCGCAGTTTCAAAAGGCCGTGCTGCGCGCTGAGGTGACGCCCATGACGGGTCTTACTCCCTATGCGCGCCTCGGAAATTATCCCGTCGTCATGGGCGCCGGCCTGCTACTGGCGATTGCGGTATGGCGCCGGCGACAGGGAGTTTAGTCAATCGCATGGCGCGGCTGATGATCAAGGATGCGTGCGGCTAGGCTGCTGAATTGCACAGCGGAATTGTCAGCGTCGCGGGTCGACGGGACTAGCGCGTCTTGGCGCTGAGGGCGCCGAAACGCCTTTGCCTGCCGCCATAGTCCTCGAGCGCGTATCGAAAACGCTGCTCATCGAAGTCCGGCCATAGGCAATCGCTGAAATGCAATTCCGCGAACGCGCATTCCCAGAGCAGAAAGTCGCTGAGGCGCCGCTCGCTTCCGGTGCGAATCAGCAGATCGACCGCGCTTGCGGGGTACGCGCAATGATCGACTTCATGCAGCAAGCGGTGAAAGTCCTCGGTGCTGATCTCCGTGCGGCCACCGGCCCGCTTTGCGGCCTGCACGATGCTGTGTTGCGAGGAGTAGTCGACCGCGATACGCAGTAGCATGCCAGAGCCCGCGGCGCTCGACCGCTCGCTTTGCTCGATGGACCGAAGCAGGTTCTCACTGAGGCGATCGCGCCGGCCGATCACATTGACCCGGATCGATTGCTCGACACAGCGGCGTGTCTCTGTGAACAGGTACTGGCCGAACAGGCGCATCAGTGCCGCGATCTCCACCGCCGGCCGCGCCCAATTAGCCGAGGAAAACGCGTACAGAGTGAGTATCTTGACGTCGGTGCGCGCGGCCATCTCGACGGCGGCTCGCACCGCCTTGGCACCTTCGATGTGGCCGGCGGTTCGCGGCAGGCCGCGTTGGATGGCCCAGCGTCCATTGCCGTCCATGATGATTGCGATGTGCATGGGCCTAGGCGCGCCGCGTCGCCTTGATCACCGCCTCGATGTGCTCGAGGTAGCGCAGCAATGCCTTCTTCCCAACCGGCGTAATGCGGTATTCGGATTTTGGCCTGCGGCCCTCGAAGGATTTGGTGCACACGACGTAGCCGGCTTCCTCGAGTTTGCGCGCATGCGCGCTTAGGTTGCCGTCGCTGACGTCGAACAAGGACTTAAGTTCGCTGAAGGTGAGTTGCTCGTTCATGGCGAGCGCACTCATGATGCCGAGGCGCACGCGCTCGTAGATCATGCGATCGAACTGCGCACCTTCGTTCCCATGCGGCGAGCGAGGTACCACCGCTGGTTTTGCCGGTGCCTTGGCGGAAGCCGGTGCGGCCAATTCGCTGCGCTTGACGGCGCTGGATTTACCGGCCATGGGTCAAACGTCCGATCAAAATACCGAAAACGATATGCATGGCTCCGAACCCTAGGCCGAGCATCAAGGTATGCGTCACCGCGGGCAACGCGAATGTCATCGATCCGAGAACGACGAACAATGCCCCCATGATGCCGATGAGTCGAGCAATCCCAGTGATGGTTGCCGTGCTCGCCGAGAGTACTGCACAGCCGTAGAGAAGCAGCCACATACCCGGAATGACACTGGTCATGCCGGCGGTCGATAGGACCCAGGTCAGCACGGCGCCGGCGAGCAACGCGGGACACAGACACAGCAGAAACTTTCTGGCCGGACCCAGGTAGCGGGTGTGCCCGCGTTTAGCGATCTGGCGTGCCACCAAGGCCCCGCCGAGCAGCAGTGCAACCGCCGCGGCGAGAAGCCAAATCCCGAGCCAATGAGGCGCCCAGCGAGGCAGCGACACCAGGATGGCGGCCAGGATGCCGATGATGCCCATGACGATACCGGCCATGCCCGGTACATCCATCGAGCTCGACGATTCTATGGATGCGCGTATGTAGGCAAGGGTGCCGAGCGCACGGCTCTCGATAGCCGCTGGAGCTTCGGGGTGTATGTGAAATACCGCGCTTGGCCTGTGCATGAATTTAGCTTAAGTGAGCAAGCTGTGCTGCGTCAAGTACTCTAAGGCGCAGAGTGAATTACCTAAACACTGGGCCGTCGAGCGCTCCGCGC
>JAYTXS010000131.1:0-4284 GCA_043742845.1 Gammaproteobacteria bacterium | reverse complement strand
GCACACCGGTGGCGGGCGGCAGTCGTGCACACCGTCAACCTCGGCTTCGGGCAACAGGGCCCGAAAACTGCCAGGGTGACCCTTCTGCGCACCGCGCTTGCGCTCACTGGCGCGCCGCTGGATGCGGTTGCCGCTGCCCGGGCCATCGGAGGACGGCGGCTTGGACGAGTTGCGCGAATCCAGCTTGATTCGCTCGGACAGCAGCGCAATCTGCTCGCGAAGCTGGGCTATCTGCAGCGCCTGCGTCTCGATCACCTCATGGCATTGCCGCAAGGTCGCCGGCTTGGTCAAACCGGCCTGTGCCCCGGCTCGACCGCCTTCATCAAGGTCGCTGTGCATTGGCATAGTCCGCTATCAAAATCATCAACTTACAAGAGTAACTTCACTTCCAACCTCACATTCCCAGGGTGCCCAGGTGGCCGACCGATACGGGGGGCTGAATACGTACGCATTCGTGTGGCCCTTGAGCGTGGCGCGCAGCAGGTTCAGTGCAGCCGCACGGCCAAAACTTGCGCCAACATCCTCAAGCTTTGGCCAGCGCTGTGGACTTTCACTACCAACCCGGCGCTGGAGCCGACAAACAACGCCGCCGAGCAGGCGCTGCGCAGCCTGGTACTCAAACGCAAGATCTCCGGGCCCACCCGGTCGCTGCGCGGTGACCAGTTCCTCGCGCGCGGCTTCAGCGTTCATGAAACCTGTCTGCGTCAAGGCGTAGACCTGTGGAAGTTCATGCACGAGGCCGTGGCCGCGTTCATCGCCAACACCACCCCACCGAGCATGTTGCCGCGGTCCTTGGCCGCCGTGCCCTCCGGCTGATCGCATCTGGTCGCGTCGCCGGATGGCGCGTAACGCTCGGGCTGTGGTCTGCGGGTTCGGACGGGAGATACCCCGTGAACACATACATCCTTGGCTGTGACTTCCTCACAAATCAGGCACTTAGACCCAATTTTTAGGTAGAAAGCGTGTCGAGAAGAGCTTAGCGGCCAAGCCGGGCGACCACAGCCCAACTCACGGATCCCGGATTTCGATGCGTCAAGCGCGAGTTGCGGCGTGGGCGACTGCGTGAGTTGCGTGCTGCCACGGCAATTTCCAGCCGGCGAACAGCCGAAATCCAGCCCGATTCGCGTGACATTGGAGCGCCTTGCGGGCAGCGGCGACATATTCGATTGAAAACTGCGGTGTCAGTCGTCAGGAAGGTGTCGGCGTCACGGATTCAGGCTAATGTCCCAGGCTTATCGTCGTGAATTCGCACCCATGACATGTCGGTCATCTCGGCGCTGCCGTTCACGTTGCAACATTTCTTTTGGGGCATCTGCCCCGCGCGCGGGGTTGGGTTGCTCCGAGTGAACCGCTCAGAGTGAAGCCGTCTCCGGCTTCGTGGCATTTCCGCTGGCGGCTGCCCGATAGGCCGCTTCGACGAGCGAAAATGTCTTCAGATTATCAACACCACTGGTTTCGGCCTCGTGTCCGGCCTGCCACGCCTGGATGATGGCCCGTTGGGTCTTGAGAACGCTTTCCTGAAGCGTGTGCCAGGGTTGCTCCGACCACGGCAGCAAGGGCGAGCTGACTTTCGTTTCGGTGGATTTTTGGCCGGCGGTCACGACCAAGCGGAAATCCTCTAGCAGCTTGATCGAGCCTGTGTCGCCTTCGATGGTGATAAGGGTCTGCAGAATGGGGTCGGGAATCTGCCGCGACTCGTAGGTCGACTCGACGATCGAAACTGCGCCCGAATCATGGCGCAGGAGCATTGTGGCGGTGTCCTCGCCAATGTTCTTCGGGTTGCGACGCTGCGTCTCGCAGTTGAGATGCTTGACCTCGCCGAGGAAAAAGCGCGCAAGGTCGAGGATGTGAATGCCGCTGTCGAGGATCACCAGCCGATTCTCGAGATGGAAATAGGGCTGGGTTTTGTAAATATCAAAGCCGAAACGGAAGGAAAAGCGCCCCCAGGACGGCTTACCGATCACGCCCGACTCGAGAACGGTCTTCACGCAGCGCATCGGCGTCTGGAAGCGGAAGTTCTCGTGAACTGCTAGTGGAACGCCCGCGTCATGGGCAGTCTTCACGATTGCCAAACTGGTTTCCCAGTCGGGAGCCAGCGGCTTTTGCACGATCGTGCGAACACCATGGCTTGTTGCCAGGCTCACAAGGTCGAGATGCGTCTCCATGCGGGTTGCGATGTCGACGAAATCTAGTTTTTCGTTGGCAAACAGAGCGACCGGGTCGCTGTAATGCCGGGGAATGCCGAAAGCCTCGGCAGCGGCTTTGGCCTTGGCTGCATCGATGTCGCAGACCGCGATCAGTTCGATGCCTTCGGCGCGCAAATCCCGCCAGGCATTGAGGTGATTTTGGGCGAAGAAGCCGCAACCGATCAATGCGCCGCGCATTCTGTTTCCTCCCCGTCGATACGCTGCACGCCGAGTGAACGCAGCAGCCCTACTGAATCCACCATGGCCCAATGTTCGAGCATGCGGCCGTCCTCACCGAACCGGAAGAGATCGAAGACTTCAACGTCAATGGCGTTGCCGGTCGGCGGGTTGCCGAACATGTGGCCCTTGTGCGTGCCCTTGAAGCGCAGACAGGCCAGCACCTTGTCGCCTTCTCCAATCACCGTGTGAATATGCAGGCTTAAGTCGGGCACACCAGTCAGCAGCACGTCATGATGGTGCTGCAATCCAGGAGGACCGACGACCTCATAGGGAAGGCTGGGGTCATGGCGCTTGAACTCAGGCGCGATGTTTATTTCCCACCAAGCCTTGTCGCCTTTTACGAAGGCGTCAAAATATTCGAGCGTTATGCGCTTCCGGTCTTCGATTAAAGTCATTGTTTCTCCTAAGCGTAGTTTTGTTTTTTAGGGCCGTACGGAAATAAGCGGTTACATCGAAACATCGGGTAGGTTGAATTTGCGCTCGATCCAGCGATAGCTGGATTGGCCCACTCCGATCCGGCCCTAGTTTCGCAGGACGCTACCATCCTGTTTTGTCAATGATCTTGCGGAATTGCGGCTGGCCGGTGCCGGCCAGCAGACCGCCGTCGACCACCATATTGGAGCCGGTCATGTATGAAGCGTCGTCGGAGGCGAGAAACAGGATGGCACCAGCCATCTCGTCCGGCTGAGCCATCCGGCCCATCGGCACGCGATTCGCAAACTCCTTCATCAGTTTGTCGTTCTCGACCATCCAGCCCGTAGATCCGGCCTCGACCACCCCAGGGCAGAGCGCATTGACCCGAATCCCGTCCGAGGCGTGGTCGATCGCCATGGCCCGGGTCAAGTTGACCACGCCGCCTTTCGCGGCGTTGTAGGCGGCAAAACCCACATCGGCGGCGAGTCCCGAGATCGACGCCGTGTTCACGATATTGCCCTTACGCTCGACCAAGTGCGGCAGGGCCGCGCGGCTGGCGTAAAAAACAGAACTCAGCGTGGTGGCGATCACGCGGTCCCATACCTCAGGCGTGATCTCGGTGACATAGCCGAACGCGCCGATGCCAGCATTGTTGACCAGCACATCAAGGCCACCGAAGCGCGCGACGGTCTCGGCAATAAGCCCTTCAATCTCCGCCGGCTTGGAAACGTCGACGCGCGACAGATGCAGCCGGGTATCGGGCAGGCCGAGCGCCCGGCCATGCTCCTTGAGTTTGTCGAATTCGATGTCGCAGAGCGCAAGGATGGCGCCTTCCTTGGCAAAGCGCTTTGCGGCGGCAAGCCCAATGCCAGAAGCTGCGGCCGTTATGATGATGACCTTATTGGCAAAACGATTCATAGTCAGTCTTTCTTATGTTGATCCGAGGCCGCCGCGCAGGCGGTCCACTGCCGCAACGACGATCAGCGTACCACCCCAGATTGCCAGCGTCAGGAACTGGCTGAAATCGAGCAGGTTGAATGCCGTGGAAATCAGCTGGAGGTTCACCAGCGCTAGCACCAGCCCCCCGACCTTGCCGAAGCCGCCCGAAGGCGAGATACCGCCCAACACCGCTGCCAGGATGGTGACAAGAAGATAGCTTTCGCCATAAGCAGCATTCGCGGAATTGAAGCGCGCCATCATGACGACACCGGCGATGGCCGCGAGCAAACTGGAGATCATGTAAACCTTGACCAGCGTCCGGCGCGTGTCGACACCGGAGTAGCGGGTCGCGGCCTCGTTGGAACCCAGCATATTGAGCGTCTGGCCGAAAGGCGTGCGGCTCAATACCACGCTCATCACGAACGCGGCCACGACGAAAATCAGGACGACCACAGGTATGCCGAGAATGCTGCCATTGCCGATATAGACGATAGGCTCGGGAAAG
>JAYTXS010000130.1:0-5496 GCA_043742845.1 Gammaproteobacteria bacterium | reverse complement strand
GTTTGGGCATTGCGCAGCACAGGAACTTTCAGACCGTCCGGCGTTTGAGTGGCGATGCCCACATGCACGGCGCGATGGCGCACCAGCACCCCGCGCTCTGCATCGTACAACACGTTGCACTGCGGAAAAGACTCGAGCACCCGCGTGAGTGCCAGAACCACCAGCGGCAAGTAACTCAAGCTCGCCGCGTCCGCAGATCGAGAGACGTTCAAATGCTGACGCAGCGATTCGAGCTCCGTTACATCCACTTCTTCGACGTAGGCGAAATGCGGAATATTGCGCTTCGCCTCGCTCATGCGTTCAGCGATCACACGGCGCACGCCAATCACCTTGATTTCGGTAGTAGCGAGGGCGGCCCCTGCCCTGGCGGCCTCTGCATCGTGAGCACCGGGCTTCGCCGAGCGCCCCTCCGCCGACTCGAGATCGCCGCGCAGGATGCGCCCGCCCGGACCCGAACCTGCGACCTCGGCCAAGTCGATGCCGGCCTCGCGTGCGCGACGCCGATTGGCGGGTGAGGCCATCACTCGCCCAGAACGCTCGGCAGATGCCGACGTCGCGTCCGACGCGGGTGTCACGCGTGCCGCAGTATTGGCGGAAGTCGGCGGCGCGCCTCGAGTCGTGGTCTGCGCGGGCGCCGCAGTCTGCGCGGGTGCCGCAGCCTGCGCGGCGGGTGTCGGCGCTGCATCCCCGATCTCGAATACGATCAGCGGCGACCCGACGGCGACCTTGTCGCCCGGAGTTCCACTGATCGACACGACTTTGCCGCTGACGGGAGCAGGGACTTCTACTGCGGCTTTGTCGGTCATCACTTCGACGATGAGCTGATCTTCGGTCACTACGTCACCTGGCTTGGTATGCCAGGCGACAATTTCCGCATCCACCGTGCCTTCGCCCAAATCCGGCATCTTGAATACGTACTCGCTCATGCGTGCTCCATAACGGCCTTCAGCGCCATCGAAACGCGAGCCTGACCGGGAAAGTATTCCCACTCGAAGGCGTGCGGGTAAGGTGTATCCCAGCCGGCAACGCGCTGAATGGGTGCTTCCAGATCCCAGAAGCACTCTTCCTGCACGATGGAAAGTATTTCGGCGCCGAATCCCGAGAAACGCGTCGCCTCGTGCGCCACGACACAGCGGCCGGTCTTGCGCACTGAACTGCAAATGGTGTCGACGTCGAGCGGCACCAATGAGCGCAAGTCGATGATTTCGGCATCCAACTTCATCGCGGCCGCAGCAGCCGCCGCGACGAACACCATGGTGCCGTAAGTAACGATAGTCACGTCCGCGCCGGCACGCACGATGTCGGCCTTGCCTAAAGGAACCGTGTAATAGCCCTCATCCACCTGGCCTTTGGGGTGCGAACTCCAGGGCACGGCCGGCTTGCTGGGATCGCCGTCGAAGGGGCCGTTATACAACCGCTTCGGTTCGAAGAAGACCACGGGATCGTCGTCCTCGATGGCAGTGATCAGCAGGCCCTTGGCGTCGCAAGGATTCGACGGCATGACCACCTTGATGCCGCTGACGTGCGTGAATATCCCTTCCGGACTCTGCGAATGCGTCTGACCGCCGCGGATTCCGCCGCCGCAGGGCGTGCGAATGGTCACCGGTGCGAAGAACTCGCCGGCGCTGCGATAACGAATGCGCGCCAATTCGCTGCAAATTTGATCGAAACCCGGATAAATGTAATCCGCGAATTGAATCTCCGCCACAGGCCGCAGGCCGTTGACGCCCATGCCGATGGCGGTTGCGATGATGCCGCCTTCCGCGATCGGCGTGTCCAGCACACGATGCTCTCCGTACTTGCGTTGCAAGCCCTCGGTGGCACGAAACACGCCGCCGAAATAGCCCACGTCCTCGCCCATGATTACCACCGACGGATCCTTCTTCAGCATGATGTCCATGGCGGAATTCAAGGCCTGAATCATGTTCATATTGGCCATGAGCGTCAGTTCTCCTCGGAACGAGGGCCGCTGCGCCGGTCGATTTCCGCCCGCATCAAGCCTCGTTGCTTCTGCAGGTGTTCCGGCATCTCCTTGAACACGTCCTCGAACATGAGATCGGCATTGAGCTTGGGGCCTTCGGTCATGGTGCCGAATGTGGTGGCTTCCTTCCAGCTCGAAGCAACCAGCGCCTCGAGTTCCGCCGACAGCGCTTGATGGCGTGCCTCTGACCACTCGCCCAAATTGATCAAGTGCTGCTTGAGCCTTTGGATTGGATCACCCAGCGGCCAGTGCTCGTGATCGTTCTGGGCACGGTAGCGCGCCGGATCATCGCTGGTGGAATGCGCGGCTCCGCGGTAGGTGACCAGCTCTATCAATGTGGGCCCGGCTCCGGTGCGCGCCCGTTCCGCAGCCCATTGCGTCACTGCATACACCGCCAGAAAATCGTTTCCGTCGACACGAATCCCGGCGATGCCATAGCCCGGACCGCGCGCCGCGAACGAGCGCTGCTCTCCGCCCGCGTAACCCTGAAAAGTGGAGATCGCCCACTGATTGTTCACCACGTTCAAAATCACCGGTGCCTGATACACCGAAGCGAACAGCAGCGCATGATGAAAATCGGCCTCGGCGCTGCTCCCCTCGCCGATCCAACTCGCCGCCAGATGATCCTCGCCCTTGATCGCCGCCGCCATCGCCCAGCCCACGGCCTGCGGAAACTGGGTCGCGAGATTGCCGGAAATGGAAAAAATATTGCCCGGCTTGGAGTGGTACATCACCGGCAGTTGGCGGCCCTTGCACATGTCGCGGGTGTTGGACAGCAACTGGCACATGAGATCGACCAGTGCGATGCCGCGTGCAATTTGCAATCCCTGATTGCGATAGGAGGGAAACAGCATGTCGCCCGGACGCAGCGCCATGCATTGCGCCACCGAGACTGCTTCCTCTCCGAAGGAACGAATATAAAAAGAGATCTTGCCGGCGCGCTGGTTGCGCTGCATTCGGTCGTCGTACAGGCGCGTTAGCAGCATGTGGCGCAGTCCAATCTGCAATTCCGCTGGGTCGAGATGTGGGTGCCACGGACCCACCGCATCGCCAGCCTCATCAAGCACGCGCACCAATTCCACCGCTAACGATCCGATATCACGCGCCCGGGCGTTGACGTCGGGCCTTGCCACGGCGCCGGCCGGCGATAGCGCGACATAGCTAAAGTCGGGCGCCTCGCCGGGTCGTGCGGGCGGCCTGGGCAAATGCAAGCGCGACTGCTTTTTCATTCGCATAATTTAGCCCTCTGGCCCGACGATGTTGCATCCATTCGGTAGGCAGCGGATAATTCGGTATATTCATTCCGAAATTTGAGAAATAATGAAATATTCATCCCACGCAGTCATTGATCGATTGGATCTTCGCCTGCTCGACATTCTACAGCGGCAGGGGGCGCTGTCGGTCGCCGAGGTAGCGGCACAGACCAAGCTTTCCACCACCACCTGTTGGCGCCGTATCCAGCAACTCGAACAGAGCGGCGTCATCAAGGCGCGTGTTGCCCTGCTCGACCGCAACGCGCTAGGACTCGATGTGACCATCTTCGCGCACATCAAACTCGCCACCACCGGGCGCGACGCGCTCGCCGAATTTGAAGTCGCCATTCGCGATCGCGCCGAAGTCCTCGAGTGCTACACGCTCACCGGTGAATGGGATTTTTTATTAAAAATAGTCACCAAGAACATCAAGGCGTACGAAGCCTTCTATCTCGATTATTTGTCGCGCATCCCCTGCGTTCGTGCGGTGAATTCATCGGTCGCCGTCACCGTCATCAAGGAATCTACGGCGCTGCCGCTCGGCATTTAGGCCGGTGCCGCCGCCGCGCCTCAGGGCAACAGCACCGTGGCGCCCATGGTCCGCCTGCTCTCCAGGTCGCGGTGGGCGGTGGCAGCGTCCTGAAGCGCGACTCTCTGGCCCACATGCGCCTTGATCTCTCCCGATGCCAGACGGCCGAACAAGTCAGCCGCCCGCGCCGTCAGGTCGGCGCGGCTCCTGATGTAATCGAACAGCATGGGCCGGGTCGCGAACAGTGAGCCGCCTGATGCGAGATCGGAGAATTTGAAGTCGGCGATCATTCCGGATGACTGGCCGAAATGCACGAACATGCCGAGCGGCCTTAGGCACTTGAGCGATCCACGCCAAGTATCCTTGCCCACCGAATCATAAACGACATCGCAGCCCTTCGAACCGGTGATTTCCTTGACTCGCGCCACAAAATCCTCGGCGCGATAATCGACGACGTGGTCGTAGCCGTTGGCTTGCGCCATGGCCACTTTTTCAGGCGAGCCTGCGGTGCCGATCGACGCCGCTCCCAATGACTTCAGCCACTGACCCAGCAGCAGTCCGACGCCGCCCGCAGCGGCATGCACCAGCACGGTGTCGCCGGCCTTGACCGGGTAGCAGGCAGTGAGCAGGAATTGCGCCGTCAAGCCCTTCAGCATGACCGACGCGGCGACGTCGAATGCAATCGCGTCGGGTAGTTTGACCAACCGTTCGGCGGAAACTACTCGCTGCGTGCGATATGCGCCTAACGGTAGTGTGTAGGCCACGCGGTCTCCTGCCTTAAAATCCGTGACTCCCGCCCCCACTTCCGCGACCACTCCCGCAGCCTCGGCGCCGGGAATCAACGGGCTGCTTGGCCAGGGATACAGGCCGCTGCGGAAATAGGTGTCGATGAAGTTGACGCCGATCGCGCGCTGCACGAGGCGCACTTCCCCGCTCCCCGGAGCCCCGGTGCTGAGCGCGCTCCATTGCATTGCCTCGGGGCCACCCGCCGCTCGCACCACCACACCCATATCCACCGGTTCGTTCATTTACTGCCCCATTAATGTTTTGACGAAGCGCCGCAGGCGCACCGCGGCCTCGCGCAGCAGCGCCTCGTCGGCCGCGAAGCACACACGCACGAAACCGCCGGTCTCGCGGCCGAAGGCGCCGCCATCGAGCACCGATACACGCTCCGTCCTGTAGAACTCGCGCATGAAATCGTAGCCCGAAAGACCGGTGCCCCGCACGTCCAGCAGTAAGAACATCCCTGCACCGGGAATGAAACACTCGATTCCCGGCGTGTTCTTCAGCTCAGCGAGCAGAAAATCGCGACGCACGGCGCAATACTCGCGCACTCGGGATTCCGCAGCATCGCCAACGGTCAAAGCGGTCACAGCCGCCTCCTGAATGAAGCCCGGAAGTCCGAAAAGCATGCATTGCGCCATGGCCTCGGCATGCACGATGAGTTGCGGCGGGCCTACCAACCAGCCAGCCCGCCAGCCCGGCATGGAATGTGACTTCGACAGGCTGCTGATGGTGATCACTTGATCGGGCAACTCGGCGGCGAGACCCGGCACCCTGCCGCCCGGGGCCAGCCCCGCGTAAACCTCATCTGCCACGATCCACAACGAATGCGCTCGTGCAAGATCGCCGATCACGGCCAACTCGGCCGCGCTTAAGATGACGCCGCTCGGATTGTTCGGCGTTGCGAAGAAAAGCGCGCGCGTGCGTGGCGTAATCGCCCTCTCCAGTGC
>JAYTXS010000129.1:0-4830 GCA_043742845.1 Gammaproteobacteria bacterium | reverse complement strand
GCGATCCAAAGCGGCTTGATCCTCGCGACTCGAAATGAGAATGAACTGGCCGGCGTCATTGCCCACGAGACGGCGCATGTCACCCAGCGGCATCTGGTGCGTCAGCTCATCGACCAGAGTCATGCCGGCCTCATGTCGACCGCCGCCATGCTGGCCGCAATTCTGCTGGGCGCCACCGCCGGGCGAGGCTCGCCCGACGCCATGGAAGGCGCCATTCTGGCGACGCAGAGCGCCGCAATTCAGCATCAGATCAATTACACCCGCTCTAGCGAGTCCGAGGCGGACCGAATCGGCATCGGCACCATGGCGAGCGCCGGCTACGATCCTTTGGGCATGGCAAGCTTCTTCGAATACTTGGGTTCGAGCGGGCCGGAGCCGAGCCGGATCAGCGCCGTTCAATTCTTGATCGATCACCCCCTTCCTTCCGATAGAATCGCTGAGGCGCGCGACCGGGCGGAACAGATCGGGCGCGTTCGTCACACCGATTCCTTGAACTACACGCTGATGCGCGAGCGTCTGCGATCTTTGGTCGGCAACCCGCAAGCCGCGCGCGATTACTACGTCTCGCTCACCAAGAATGGCGGCGGCAAGACCATCGAGGAACGCTATGGCAAGGCTGTGGCGGATATCGCCACGCGCAATCCGGCGCTGGCCATTCCCGACCTGCAAGCTCTGCTGAATGAGTATCCGAAGATAAGCCAGTTCTATGGGGCGCTCGGTCAAGCCTATCTGGCCAACGGCCAGCCAAAGGAATCTCAGGCTGTGTTGGACAAGGCGCTGACCCTGTTTCCGCGCAATGTGCCGGTCACCATACGTCTCGCTGAGACGCTGATGCACTCGGGAGACAACAAGCGTGCGCACCTGCTGCTCGACGACCTGTTCAATATCGTTGAACCCACCCCTGATCAAACCCGACTGATCGCCAAGGCCGCCAATGCCGCGGGCGACGTCGCCGACTCGTACTACTACATGTCGTACTTTTATCTGATGACCGGCGACTTGAAGATGGCCGCCAACCAGCTTCAGCTCGCACTGGGGATGCAGGGATTGGATCCCATCCAGCGCGCACGTTTCAGCGCGCGTCTCGAGGAAGTGCGCGCCGCCATGCCAAAAGAGCGCAAGACCACGGTTGCCGACGACAGTCGCGGCGGCAACGGCCGCCATTGAAGCTGCAGACATTCATCAACGCCGTGCCCGGATCGTTCGGGTATGCTCTGAGCTTTGCCATGGAGTTTCTCCAAATGATGCTGAAACGTCGGTACGCGCACGCTGCGCTCAGCATGGCTGCTGCATTGAGTTTGAGCGCTTGCGTCACGCTGCCGCCCAACAGCCCACGCGCGCCCCAAGATCCCTGGGAGTCCTGGAACCGCGGCGTGTACCGCGTCAATGACAAGCTGGATCGGGCCGTGGCCAAGCCGTTGGCTCGTACCTATGTGCGCGTGCTGCCCCAGCCCATTCGTACCGGTGTGCGAAATTTCTTCGACAATCTAAGCACGACGACGGTCATGATCAACGATGCGCTGCAGGGTAAATTGCGCGCGTCGGGCAACGATCTCGGGCGGTTTTTGCTCAACTCCACGCTGGGACTGGGCGGGATTCTCGACCCCGCCACGCCGGCGGGGCTGGCCAAGAACAACGAGGATTTCGGCCAGACCCTGGGGCATTGGGGCGTGCATCCCGGACCCTTTCTCGAGCTGCCCCTGCTCGGGCCCTCGGACTTGCGCGACGGGCCGGCCAGATTGGTGGATAGCTATACCAGTCCGCTGCAATACGTTCGCAATAGCGGCGTGAAATGGGGTCTTTTCGGTTTACACTTGGTCGACACGCGCGCCGAGTTGCTATCCTTGGATGCCACCCTGCAGCAGGCGTACGACCCTTACGCCTTCGTGCGCGACGCCTACCTGTCACGCCGCGCCTACCTGGTCTCCGACGGTACGGCCGCGGCGGACGAGCCGCTGGTCGATCCCGGCGCTGAGCCTGACCCCGATAAGCCCACGCCGCGCCCCGCTGGTGCACCTGAAACGCCGGCGCCCGGTACGCAACCGCCGGCCAGTCACTAGCCACCCAGGGCCGCTATGCGGCGGCGGGCACCAACAACTGCTCGACCTCGCTCAGTCGAGCGAGTTGCTGCAATTGCGTGGGTAAATTCTCATAGCGAAGTTCTTTGCCGGCGGACTTGGCCACGCTCAGCCATTCAATCAGCAGCGCCAAGCCCGAGCTGTCACTCGCGGTCACGCTAGCCAGATCGATCACGGCGGCCCGCCCGCTCTCGATGGCTGCGACCCCGGCGGTTAGCAGGGCACTGACGGTGGTGAAATGCAGCGAGCCCACCACCTTTGCGCGGCCGCCCTCCAGAACCTCGAAAGACGCGTCTTGCTGGCCGGTTCCGCTATAGCGGCGCCTGGTGACAAAAAGCCGCTGCGTGATGCCCTGCGCGCGTTTTTCCATCAACGGCTGGCCGCCGCACCGGCGCTTGGTTTGGCACCTGACTCGAGGCGAGTGATGACCTCATCCAATCCCTTCTGCTGAATCTCGGCCGCGAAATCCGTACGGAAACTTTTGACGTAGGAGATGCCTTCGATGACCACATCCCATGCCTTCCATACTCCATCGACTTTGCGCAGGCTGAAATTGACCGGAATTTTATCCCCGCTCTCACGCTTCACTTCGGTTCTTACCGTCGCCATGGTGTCGGCGGCTGCGCCCTTGTACGGCAGGATCACGAAGCGGTCGGCGGTAAAATCGACGAGCGCCGCGCCGTAATTTCGCAGCAACGAATGATAGAAGCCGTCTACGAAGCGCTTGCGCTGGTCCGCCGTTGCGGTGCGCCATGTCTGTCCCAGGACCAGACGCGCCGCATACTCGGTGTCGAAATTCGGCAGCAGGACATTGGCGACCAATGAATCGAGCTTGGTTGAATCGCCCTTGTACATCGGGCGATTCTTATCCAGCTCGACCAGCATGCGCTTGGCGGAATTTTCGACCAGCTCCTGCGGGCTTAAACTGTTCACCGTCGCGGCCGGCGCCGCCGGCGTGTCCGCGGCGTGCGCGCCGGTTGACATGATGGAAAACAGCATCGCCAGTATCGTGAATCTTTTCATTTCGCGTCCGCCTTGGGTTTGCCGGCATCCGGCGGTGGGGTGCTTTTCGTGAAGTTCGCCAGAACTTGTCCGATCAAGTTCTCGAGCACGAATGCAGATTGGGTAAAGTCGATTTGCGATCCGTCTTTCAAATAGGTGTCCGCCCCGCCGGCGGTGAGGCCGATGAACTTGCCACCCAGCAGGCCCTGGGTGTAAATCGCGGCATCGCTATCCGTGGGAATCTGAGCGTAGCGTGCGTCCATGCGCAGGCTGACGACCGCCTTGTACTCCTTCACGTCGAAGGCTATTTTCGTCACCCTCCCCATTTCCACTCCCGACATCGACACCGGAGCGCCCACTTTGAGATCGCCGATATTGTCGAACTTCGCCGTTAGGTTGTAGTGGGGAGTATTGCCTAGGGAGATTCCGCGGCTGGTGGTTTGCGTCGTCAGAAAAAACAGCGCCGCAAAGCCCAGCAGAACGAACGTTCCGGTGCCGAGATTCAAAGTAGTCGTCTTGCGCATGATGAAACCCTCCTACAGAAACGCCGCAGTGATCAAGTAGTCGAAGAAAAGAACAACCACCGCCGACGTGACGACGGTGCGGGTGGTCGCGCGGCCCACGCCCTCGGCGGTCGGCGTTGCGTAATAACCCTCGTACACGGCGATCAGGCTGCAGGCGATGCCGAACATACAGCTCTTGACGATGCCCTCATTGATGTCCTTCAGCCCGACGGACGAGCGCATTTGCGACCAGAAGCTGCCCGCATCGACGTGCATGATCTGCACTCCGATGAGTTGTGCGCCGTAAATACCGATCACGCTGAAAATGGCGGCGAGCAGCGGCATTGCAATCACGCCGCCGAGGAAGCGCGGCACCACCACCCTCTGGATGGGGTCCACGGCCATCATTTCCATGGCTGATAACTGGTCGGTGGCGCGCATCAATCCCAATTCCGAAGCGAGCGCCGTGCCCGCCCTGCCGGCGAACAGCAGCGCCGTCACCACAGGACCCAGTTCCTTGACCAATCCGATCGTTGCGGCGACGCCCAGCGCCTCTTCGGAGCCGAAGCGCTGCAGTAGCTGGAATCCTTGCAGCCCCAGCACCATGCCGACGAACAAGCCCGAGAGCATGATGATCACCAGCGAGAGGGCGCCGGAATTGAATACTTGCTGCGCAATCAAGTCGACCCGCAGCAACGCCCGCGGCGTAACTACCAGCAGCCGCAGCAAAAAACGCACGACCGCGCCCAAGCGCAGCAAGGACTCGATCAAGCTGGTCCACAGTTCGTTGATCAGCTTCACAAGTCCTCGCCGCGCGAGAGCAATTCGCCGAAATAATCGGGGGCCGGGAAATGAAACGGCACCGGACCATCCGCCAGGCCGCCGATGAACTGGTGCACGATTTCCGAAGGGAAGCACTGGAGTTCCTTCGGCGTGCCGCTCGCCACCACCTTGCCCCCGGACAGCAGGACCATCACATCGGCCACGGTCGAGATCTCCTGCACATCGTGCGAGACCACGATGCTGGTGATGCCGAGCGCGTCGTTGAGGCGCCGGATCAGCCGCAATATGACCCCTAAAGAGATCGGATCGAGGCCGACGAAGGGCTCATCGTAGATGAGTATTTCTGGGTCCATGACGATGGCGCGCGCCAAGGCGACCCGTCGGCTCATGCCGCCGGAGAGCTCCGAGGGCATGAGTTCCGCCGCGCCGCGCAGGCCCACAGCCTGCAGCTTGGTTAGAACCTG
>JAYTXS010000128.1:0-18997 GCA_043742845.1 Gammaproteobacteria bacterium | reverse complement strand
TTTTCCGGCGTCAGGTAACGAAAACCCTTGCCCGCACGCAGACGACGGAAGCCCGGCTCGGCGTCCGAGACGTAAATCAGGCCCGCTTCTACCGCCATCTGCGCCGCTTCAGCAGCGACGCCGGTGAGATTGGCAACCGAGGTTGTATATTTAAGAGTCATGGCGGCGGATTGTTAGCGAATCGAAAGTCCTTGCGCTAGAGACGTTCGCTGACGAGCGTGTAGGACTACACCATATCCGATCAATTACGGGCGTTGGTTTTTGACCTTGGGATTATGTGACGCAATTCTGTGACGCGTTAGCGAGAACGAGCGCCTAGGGCGCTGTTACGGCGCTTGACCGGCCAGCCACAGAGCTAAATTACGCACGTACCCATGAGTGTCCGCCAGCCCCTGCCGCTGCTCCCGAAGGAATTGCGCAAGCTGAGTAAAACGCGTGATCGGCCAATCGTCCGAGGCGGTCGGTATGGTTGTTTGCAGCAGGATTTTAATTGGCTTCATGGTGCTTCACCTACGCCTGCTTTCTTGGAACGCAGCGCGAGCGCCGCGTAGTACACCAGGCCGATACCGATCCAGCAGGCGCCCAGAATCTTGGCAGCGCGATCCATTTCGTACAACACATACAAGATGATGGCCATGCCCGTGAACGGGAAAATGAAATGCCGCAGCCAGTCGCCGCTGCCGCGGCGCACGAGATAGTGATTGATCACCGACAGGTGAAGCAACACGAAGCCCGAGAGCGCGCCAAAATTGACGACCTGAGTCAGATCATCGACGCGCGCCGCAAAGAATAATCCCACCAGCAGCGATACCAGGGCTACCGCGAGTGTGCTGACGTAGGGGGTTTTGTAGCGTGGATGCACTTTGGCCAGAATCGCAGGCAGCTTGCCGTCGCGGGCCATCGCGAACAGAACCCGTGATACCGCAGCCTGCGCCGCCATGGCGTTCGCAATCGCCTGAGCGATCACGATCGCCAAAATGGTAATCAATCGCAGCCACGCTCCGCCGGCGCGTTCCGCCACCTCGTAGAACGCGGTGTCCGGCGAGGAAAAATGCATACCTTGGGCCAAATCCGCGGCAATCCAGGTTTGCAGCATGAACAGGGCGCCGACCAGCAGCAGCGACCATACCGTGGCCAGGCCGATGGCGTTTTGATTGCCGCGGCTTTCTTCCGACAACGTCGAAATGCCGTCGAAGCCCAGAAACGAAAGCACAGCGATCGATGTGGCACCGGCCACCGTCGACAATGAGAAAACTTGCGGATTGTAGATGGGCTTGAGAGTCAGAGCGCCTGCGCCCGACCCATGGTACAGCGCCATCAGCCCCAGGCCGACGAATAGCGCCAGCGTCGACAGCTCCATTATCAACATGTACCGATTGACGCGGGCGGTAAATTCGATGCCGAGCAAGTTGGCGATGGCATTGAAGGAAATAAAGCCGGTCAGCCAAACCCACGCGGGTACGGCGGGAAAAATCGGCCGCAGAGCGACGGCGCTGAACAAATACAGCAGCGACGGCACCAGAATATAGTCGAGCAGAATTAACCAGCCGGAAAAGAACCCGGCGACTTCGTGCAATCCGCGCTGTGCGTACGTATACACGGATCCGGCAAGCGGAAAGGCGCGCGACATGGCTGCATAACTCAACGCGGTGAAGAACATGCCGACCAAGCCCACCAAGTACGCCAGCGGCACCATTCCCTTGGAAGCTTCCCATACCAGACCAAAGACCGCGTACGGCGCGATCGGCAGCATGAATATCATCCCGTAGATGATCAAGTCCCCGGTGCTCAGGGCGCGCTGCAGCTGTTCTTTGTAACCGAATTCTTGTAGCGACATCGGCGGCAGTCTAGCGCAACGACCACCGGTCGAAGGTCACCCTGATTGTCGTGTGCACTTAGGCCACGATTTCGTACAATGGGCGATGCTCGAGGCTCCGCGACATACCATCCATCACTGTCACTACGGTTGGGACAACAGCCTGGTGCCGGTCGTACGGATCGCGCCGGGCGAATCACTGGAATTCGATGTGTCCGACGCATCTGCGGGCCAACTCTGCGCCGCTTCGACGGTGGCCGATGTGGGCCGTCTGGACTTCAGCAAGGTCAATCCCATCGCGGGTCCCGTGTATATCGACGGCGCCGAGCCTGGCGATGTCCTGAAGGTGACCCTGCTTTCGTTCGTTGCCTCCGGATGGGGATGGACCGCGAATATTCCCGGCTTCGGACTTCTGGCCGACGAATTCAAGGAACCCGCGTTGCACTTGTGGCGCTACGATCCCACGACCCTCTCACCCGCCCTGTTTGGCCGTTGGGCGAAAGTGCCGTTGAAGCCTTTCACAGGAACCATCGGCGTGGCACCCGCAGCATCGGGCGTGCATAGCGTGGTTCCGCCGCGCCGCGTGGGCGGCAACATGGACGTACGTGACATTGCGCTCGGCACTGAGCTGTTTTTGCCCGTAGAAGTCGCGGGCGCGCTTTTTTCGGTGGGCGATACGCACGCCGCCCAAGGCGACGGCGAAGTGTGCGGCACGGCCATCGAAAGCCCCATGCGCGTTGCCCTGCGATTTGACTTGCTGAAACACGAGCCGCTCGCCTTTCCGCGCTTCAGGACCCCGGGACCCGTAACTCGCCACCTCGATGGCTCAGGCTACGAGGTCACTACCGGCATCGGTCCCGATTTGATGGAAGCCGCCCGCGCCGCCGTCAGATCGATGATCGATTGGCTGGGCCGCCAGCGCAGCATGCCCGCTATCGACGCCTATCTGCTGTGCAGCGTCTGCGGCGATCTTCGGATCAGTGAAATCGTCAATATTCCGAATTGGACGGTGTCTTTTTACTTGCCGCGGATCGTCTTCGACTAAACGGCGGTCAACCAAGCCGGTAGCTGCGCCGTTATACTGCAAGCGGCTGCCGTCGCGACAACCTTGGAGCAACCCATGAGCACGTATCGACAATTCGCCGCCCGGTTGGCCGGCTGCCTCCCTCCCCTCCTTCTGTCTGTTTCGGCGGCGGCCATAGCCGCGCCGGCCGATGCGCCGGGCGCCGTCGCGCCGGGCGCCGCTGTGCTGCGCGATCAGGGGGTTTGGCAGAAGCACGAATATACCTTCGCCTTCATGGGATTTACCACCACGTATTCCTGCGATGGTCTCGCCGACAAGGTGAAGCTGCTGCTGATCGCGGCCGGCGCTCGGCAGGATGCCAAATCGCGTCCGGGCGCCTGCGCCTCGGGCTTCGGAAGGCCGGACAAATTCGCTCGGGCAAGTTTGACTTTTTACACGCTCGCGCCGGCCGCAGGCGGGGCCTCCCCTGACAGCAAGCCGGTCGATGCCATGTGGCGGCCGGTGACGTTCGCCTACCGGTCGCCCCGCGAACTGACCACCGGGGACTGCGAACTCGTTGAGCAGTTTCGCAACAATGTGCTGCCTCTGTTTACCACGCGCAATGTCGACAATCACACGACTTGCGTGCCGCATCAAGAATCGGGATCAGACATCAGCCTACGCTTTGAGTCCCTTAGCGCGGCGCCTAACGCCGCCGCTCAGCCCGGCGGCGGCTAGATATTGGTATTGCGCTTTTCGCGCACATAACGCTCGTCGGTAATCTCTATCACCGCATTCTTGCCGGTCGCGCCGACATCCTTTCGCGGCTGGAAGCGCTGGTCGGCGAACCTATCGCGCTCGGCGGAGCTGACGCGTTTGATGGTGGGCTTGTCATAGAAAGCGGACAAATAGCTCGCGACCGCGGCCGCCGCACTGCCCTCGACGAAAAAGCCCAGACGCAAGGCATGCACTATGCGGCCTTGATCGATACCAGCCACGGAGTACAGGCGGTACGCGGTAAAGATGTCAAGGTTCGGCACTGCCTCTGAGTCGAAGGCTTGCTCGGACAATGACAGCTGGATCACGAACCATTGCGACGCTTGGTCGCTGCGCAGTTCCAGCTCACTCAACGCGCGCACAGTCTGCGTAGATTCGACCGTCACCGGAGGCTTAGCCGTCGGCGCAGGTTTCAGGGGTGGGGCGTGCTTCGCACCCGGTACAGCCTTCGTACCCAGTGCAGCCTTCGTACCCTGCGCAGGCTTCATAGCCGGCACGGACTGGGTACTTAACCCTGGTTTCCCGACTGGCGCCGGTTTCATACTCGACTCCGGTGTAGCGACGCGTGTCGGCACAGCGACGCGTGCGGGTGCTGCGATGCGTGCTGGCGCAACTACACGGTCGAGCAACACGGGCGGCGCGGCGGGCGGGTCTTCAACCAAGGACAATTCCAGCAGAGGCGGCTCAATGGACTTAAGCGACGCAGCCTCAGCCGCAAAGAGCGGGGCAGGCACAGGCGCTCTGGGCGGCGCGTTCGTAGGCTCTTCCACCAATGACAAGACCCATGGCACAGGGACTACAGTCGGCGCACGCGGCACGTCGGGCGCCGGTGGTACGGATGATGCGGCGCGCTGCACCAGCGCCGCTGGCGGCGCGTCTTTCTGTGCTACAGCGAGTTCTACTGCTTTGGCGGCCGCTCGCGCTCGCTGTGCACCGGTTTTTGACTGCAAAGCCGCAATCGCTCGCTGGTCGTCAGCGTCCGCGGTTGCTGTCAATGCGGCGGGGTAGGTATTGCGCACCCTCTTCAGAACAATGTCCGCAGCGTCTTCGTTGGCGAAAGTACCGAGCCGCAATCGATAGCGTAATCGCCGGTCTTCGGTTCGCTGTACTTGATATACATAGGCATCGCGGCATAAATCAAAATTCTTGGGCGGCAAGTCAAGCGGTGCAGCAGACACGGCGAGATTGATCACGAATGGACCGGGCCCACCGAGACGAGATTTCTCGGGGAGCGGCGCAAATAAATCTTCGACGCTCAGATGTCTAATGCTTGCAGTCACTGGGGTGTTTGTCGGGCCTGCCATAAATTATTTCCACCGACGTATTGGACGCGGTGAGGATAGTGGCTATGCGCGCGATGTGAAACCGTGATCGATGTCTCCACGCGGCGACAAACTCGACGATTCTCGATTTATGTCAAGGAGAACGCGTGCTCGCAACGAAACGCGTTATGTCATTGCGCGCGCAAAGTTAAATGAGGCGCGGCGATCATTTTTTCTTCATCGCGTAGACCTCGCGCCCATCAAGATAGGTAGCCATCACGCGCGTGTCGTGTAAGTCGAATGGATCCATGGAAAAAATGTCGCGGTCGAGCAAGATGAAATCGGCGCGCTTGCCGGCCTCGATGCTACCGGTGATGCGCTCCTGCTTCAGCGCAAACGCCGCATTGATGGTGTAGGCATCGACCATGTCCTGCAAAGTTAAGCCTTGTTCCGGCAGCATCGCAGGCAAGCCGCGATGTTCAGAACGGGTGATGCCGTGCTCCATCGCAATGAAGGGATCATAGCTGCTGACACCCCAATCGCTGCCGCCGGCGATGATGGCGCCTGCGTCGCGCAGTGATCGCGCTGGATAAAGATAACGGGAGCGCTGCGCGCCAAGATAGGGGATGGTCGCCCTGTCGACATAGTCGCCGCCCTCCGCCCACAGCAGCTGAAAATTGGCGATCACTCCGAGTTGCTTGAAGCGCGGGAAATCTGCTGGATTGATCAATTCTAAATGAGCGATCTGGTCGCGATTGTCCAGCTTTCCGTTGCTGCGTCGAGCCGCCGCAAACGCATCGAGCGCGGACCGCACCGCCCGGTCGCCGATGGCGTGAATATGCACGGTCAGACCGGCTGCATCCGCCGCGGTAACGATCTTGTCGAGATTGTCCTGCTCGAAGTACGACGGTCCCCTATCCGAGGTCGGTTGTCCTCGGGCATCGAGATACGGCTCCAGCATGGCCGCCGTGTGAGAGGGGTATTCGATCACCCCATCGGCAAAGATTTTCACTGCATCGGCGCGCAGGAAGTCCGGATCGAGCGCCCACTTCGCGCGAAACTCGAGCGCTTGGCCGATCAGCACGGCGGCCGTCTCGTGGAGATTCTTGAGATAGAAAGAAGCGCGCACTCGCATGTTGAGGCGGTGCGCATCATAGAGGCGCTTGTAGATCTGCATGCTGTGCTCATCGACGGCCGCGTCCTGCACCGAGGTGATCCCGACGGCGCGCATCGAGTCCAATGCCTTGGTGAGTTGAGCAGCCTCTTGATCCACGCTCGCCGGCGGCAGCGCCGCCTGAACGACCTCCGCAGCGATGTCGCGCAGCGTGCCGGTAGGCTCGCCTGATCCATCTCGTTCGATGTGCCCGCCCGCAGGATCCTTGGTGTCGGCTGAGATGTGCGCGAGTTTCAATGCGGCCGAATTGGCCCATGCCGTGTGACCGTCAGAGCCCGTCAGCAGCAAAGGCCTGGCCGTCAGCATGGCATCCAGATCAGCCCGGGTCAGCGTCAATCCTGACGGATCCACCATAATTACTTCGAACCAACGGGGACTGTCTCCGGGCTTGTCCTTCAGGCATTTGGCAACGCGCGTCTTCACCTCAAGGGGAGTTACCGGCTTGTCATCGAGGCTGCACTTGCCAAGATCCTGCGCGCTTTGCGCCGGATGTGTGTGCGCATCGATGATGCCGGGCAGCACGACCCGGCCTGCAAGATCCACCGATCGGGTACCGGGGCCAACGAGGGCTCCGATCGCCTGATCGCTGCCCACCGCCACGATAGTATTGCCACGGACGGCCAATGCCTGCACCACGCTGCGGCTCGCATCTTCGGTATGTATCCGGCCGTGCAGCAGCACGAAGTCGGCTGGCGCAGCAGACGCCGCCGCGACTGCACTTGCCGTGGCAAAGCCCCACAGGGTCATTGAGCACGTGGTCAGAGCAAAGCGGTTCATCATGTTATTTCCCTTGTAGCTGCTGTGCGAAACTCATGACCTCAGTGGCGATGACATCGAGCATCTGGCCGACGCGAGGCACCTGGCACCGCCCTGCCTCATCGAAGGCCCCCTCCGTCGAATTGATCGCGGCTCCCAGGGGCGTTGGCCAACCGCGCAGTGCGTGCACGATGTCGCGCAAGGCGCCCAAGGTGTTCACCGCTCCGGGCCAGCCGCCCGCGGTAGCGATGCAGCCTACCGCTCGGCCGCTCAAGTACGGCCGCGAATCCATGCGCAAGTCCTCCGCATAGTCCAAGGCATTCTTGACCAGACCGGAGATGCTGCCGTGATATCCCGGCGACCCTAGAATGATACCGTCGGCCCGGGCCAGTTCCGCGACCAGCTCACGGGCGGCATCGCTGCGCTCCGGATTGTCAGGTTGATATAGCGGCAACTGCAAGGCGGAACCGCTGATGAGTTTGGTTATCGCGCCGGCTCGTTGCGCGGCGTCGAGCACGTGCCGCATGGCCCTTTCGGTCGTGGAATTAGCGCGTAGTGTCCCGCCGACGGCGACGATATAAGGTGCGGTCATGCTCAAGATCCTACACGGTATCGCAAGAATTGATTAGTGAGCCGCATCACTGCCGCGCTGCGTAAACGGCGGCTTTGCAAGCCAGACAAACGGAATCAATAGCAGGTACATCCATCCCAGAAAATGGAATACGTCGTTCACACCCAGGGTCATCGCTTGTTGCGTAATGAGCTGGTCGACATATTGAAAGGCGCCTATGCCGGCTACGCCGTGGCTGTCGAGCTGTGCTTGGTACTGCGTCCACGCTGCGGAGGAATCGTGCACATGCTCCGTGAGCACGGCGTGGTGGTAGTCGGTGCGTCGGTTCCACATGAACACCGTCATGGCGGTCGCGATGCTGCCCGACATGGTGCGCACGAAATTACTCAGGCCCGAGGCAGAGGCGAGATCGCTCGGCGGAATGCCGGAAAGCATGATTTGGTTCAAGGGCAGAAAGAAAAATGCGATGCCCAATCCCTGCAAGAATCGCGGTGTCGCAAACTGCCAAAAGCTGGCGGTGTCATTGAGAGTGGCGGCCCAAAAAATGGCAAAGCCAAATACGCAGAAGGCGAAGCTGGCGGCGAGCCGCAGATTCAAGCGGTTCATGTTTCGCCCCACGATGGGCGCCGCCACCAAGGCCAGCAATCCGACCGGCGCCACGGCCAACCCCGCCCAGGTTGCGGTATACCCCACCGTGGTCTGCAGCCATAGCGGGAAAATGACGTTGACGCCGGAGAGCGCAAAATATGAAACGCCGATGACCGCAGTGCCCACCCGAAAATTGCGCCGGCTGAACAGGTGCAAATCAATGACCGGGTGCTTGTCGGTCAGCTCCCAGGGAATGAGGAAGGCGATGCTGATCAGCGATACCAGCCCTGCGATGACGATGAGAGGTGAGCCAAACCAGTCTCTTTCATTGCCGTTATCGAGCATGAACTGCAGGCTGCCGACGCCGATGACCAACAGCGTCAGTCCAACCGCATCGATAGGCAATTTCACTTTCTTCGATTCGCGGTGGCGCAGAATCGACCAGCTCGCCGTCGCCGCAAAGGCGCCCACGGGCAAATTAATATAGAACAGCCAGGGCCAGGACAGATTATCGGTAATCCAGCCGCCGATGATCGGCCCGAAAATGGGGGCGATGATGATCACCATGGACCACAGCGCGATTGCCATGCCGCGCCGCTCGATCGGATAGTTGCGCAGCAGAATGGCTTGCGCTACCGACATCATGGGCCCGGACACCAGGCCCTGGATGAGCCGCGCGCCCACCAGCATCGGCAGGCTGGTCGCGAAACCGCAGAGGGCGGAAAAAACCATGAACAAGAGGATGGAAGTGACGAAGGTTCTGACTTCGCCGAAGCGGCGGCCGATCCATCCCGTCAGCGGCTGCATGATTGCCGCAGCGAGCATGTACGAGCTGATGGCCCAAGTTCCCTCCGAGGTGCTGACGCCTAGGCTGCCCGAAATCGCCGGCACGGAGACGTTGACAATAGTCATGTCAAGAATCTCCATGAACGACGCCGTGGCGATGGCCGCCGTCAGAAACAGCAGCTTGCCGCCTTGCAGCGGCGGGTACTCGTACGGCGCGGGCGGTACTGCGGGCTCAGCCACGGGCTAGCGGCTAACGCGCTGATTCAAGATTGCGCTGCACGACGGCATCGGCTTCGGCGTTGGCCTTGTCCAGATCCTGGGTGTAGACTTGGGTATCTCCCACCGCAGTGTCGCTCGCCTCCGTCGCCAGCACGGGCCCTTGACGCGATGTCGTGTCCACCGTCACCGTAGCGGATAAACCGACCCGCAACGGAGATTTGACCAGATCCGCGTCGTCGATCTGAATACGCACCGGCACTCGTTGCACCACCTTGATCCAATTGCCCGAAGCGTTTTGCGCAGGCAAAAGCGAAAATGCGGCTCCGGTGCCGGCCGCCATGCCTTTGACGTGACCGTGGAAAATAAACGATCCGCCGTATAGGTCGCTGCGCACCTCGGCCGGTTGTCCGATACGCAGGTGCCGCAGCTGCACTTCCTTGAAGTTCGCGTCCACCCACAATGAATTCAGCGGGATGACGGTCATCAGTGCCTGGCCCGCTTGAATGTGTTGGCCCAGCTGCACGCTGCGCTCAGCCACATAGCCCGTCACCGGCGCCACCACGGCATTGCGTTGTGCGGCAATCCAGGCATCGCGATACGCGGACTTGGCTTGCAGCACCGACGGATTATCCTCGACTTGGGTGCCGTCCACCAAGGCATGCGAGGACGTGGACTGACGCACCGCTTGGGTCAATGCTGCGCGCGCCAACTCCACGCTCTCGCGCGCATGGCGGACTTCTTCCGGAGCAATGGCATGCTCGGCCAGCAGGGGTTCGCGCTTGGCAAGATCTGCCTGGGCGCGCGCCAGCTCGAGTTTGCGGGTATCGATGACCGAGTCGTATTGGTCCGCCGTCGATCTTTCCTGGCGCACCTGCCGCACGGTTTGCGCCAACGCGCTCGCCATGCGGCTCAAGCTGGTCTGCGCGTCGATGGGATCGAGACGCACCAATACCTGACCCGCCTTGACCAGCTGCGTATCGTCGGCCTGCACGGCAATCACCGTGCCGGAGACTTGCGCCGAGATCACCACCTTGTTGCCATTCACGTAGGCATCGTCGGTGCGCTCGCGCTTCGACAATACCAATACCCAGTAGGCCGCCCACAGCGCGCCAAGGACGATGAAGACCAGGGCTATGATCAGCAGGATCTTGGTGCGATTACCGTTGGTCGGTGCGGGCGCTGCGGGTTCTACGTTTGCGTTCATGGTGTGTTCGTCTTGGCAGTCGAATGAGAATTGGTAAGCTGCTGCGGGCTTACATAGCCGCCGCCGAGTGCGCGCTGCAGAGCGATATCCGCCGACAGTGCGGCGGCATCGAGCTGCAATAAGGCGTCGCGTTGTTCCATCACAGATTCCGTCGCCGTGAGTTCGGCCCTCGAGTCGGTGACTCCTTGCCTGACGCGCGCGGCCGCGCTGCTTTGCAGCTGTTGCGCCGCATCGACTTCGAGCGCGCGCTGAGTGCGCTGGGCTGCGATCTGCGACCGCGTCGATGCCTGTACCGCCACGTCACGCGCGGCGCCGACCAGTGTGTCCTGGTAGCTTGCGACCGCCGAATCGATTGCGGCCTGGGTCGCGCCATAGCGCGCCTTGAGCCGACCTGCGTCAAATATGGGCAAATGAATCGCGGCGCTGGCCTGCGGGACACGGCTGCCATACTCCAGCAATTTGCCCATGTCGATGCTGGATAGACCGAGCAAGGCGTTGATGGTGATGTCCGGAAAGAACTCGGCGCGTGCAGAATCGCGATTTCTTTCCGCCGCTTCCACCCGCCAGCGGCTCGCAGTGAGGTCGGCGCGCCGCGCAATCAAGTCGATCTTGACGTCATCGGGCAGATTGCTGGGCAAGGCCGGCAGCGGCTTTGCCTGGAGGGCAGGCAATTCCGCGATGGATCGCCCCACCAATGCGGCAAGCTCTACCACACGCAGCTTGGCGGATCCTTCCAGGGCCGCAATCTGTTCGCGGGCTGCCGCCAAGGCAAGGTCAGAGCGATTGTTATTGTCGGCGGCATCCAGGTCCGCCCTGACGCGGGCTGCGGCTATTGCACCTTCGCGTTCCACGATTTCGGCACGCTGCTGCGCCACTGCAATGCGGCTCTGATCCGCCTGCCAGCCAAAATACGTATCCGCGATCGAACTCTCGAGCAGCAACGCCGCGGCGCTACGATCGGCCTGCGCCGCGTGCGCTTGATCCATGGCCGATTCCACCGCGTCGCGCTGTTTGCCCCACCAATCGAACGTATAAGATGCTTGCAATCCCAAGTCGGATTGGTTGTACCAAGTGAATCCCAGCAACTGCGGCGGGATGAGTCCGTTGTCGCTCAAACGTTGCCGGTCGATATCGGCGTTGGCATCCACCCTCACCCCGGACGCTGCGCCGGCGACCCGCACCGATTGGCGCGCGGCGTCGAAGCGGGCATGAGCGTTCGCCAGAGTCGGCGACGAGGCAACGGCAAGCTCGATGAGCCGATCGAGAGTGGCATCCTGGTAGCGCTGCCACCACTGTGCATCCGGCCACGCGCCGCCGCCCGGCGCCTCGAGGCTGTCCAAGGGCGCCGCGCTCGACAATTGCACGGGCTTTTGTTTGGGCGGCAGCCCGGCGCAAGCTGCACACGACAACACAATCATCACAAGGGCGCAGTGTCGGCGCTTCACAGCTCAGGCTCCTTGTGTGCTTCCGATAAGTTAGCTTGCAGCCGCCTGAGCTGCGCGATCAAATGACCCTGCTCAGCTTCCGAGAACTGCGCGAGCATGCCGCGCAATGACGCGAACATTTTAGGCAGTAGCTGACGAACCAGATCTTCCCCCTGCTCCGTGATGCGCAAAACCATGCGCCGCCGATCATGCGCACTCAAGACTCGCGTGATGAGATCGCGACCCACCAGGGCATCGCAGATGCGCGACATATTGGCCGGGCTCTGGGCTGCGCGCGAACATAGATCACCCGGATGCGCGACGCCTTCGGGCTGTGAGAACAACGTGGTCAGCACGCGAAACTCCGCTTCGGCTAAACCGAAGGGGCGAATCTTCTGCTCGAGGGTGGTGGCCATCTCTCGCCCCATATGCAGTAACAGACGGCTCAACAGGATTTCGTTGAAAGGCACATCAGGCATGCGCGCGCTGAGTGCCCGCAGATTCGCCTCTAATTGGTCGTAGTGCGTTGCGTCTTTATTCATTTGTATACTAACCATTAAACCTAATACATTTTATCAATGAATAACCAATTCGTAAATAGTTCTTGCAATGGAAAACGACACATGTCATTTTTTGCGCATGAATAATCCAATCCAGCCGCCCGCACAGCCGATTAGCGTGTCTGAGCCCTCACTCCACAAGGTGGGGCGGCCGCGCCGCGGCACGGAAACGGCCCGGACAGAGGCGCTGATCGGTGCGGCGACCCGTGTTTTCCTACGCGACGGCTATGGCCTGGCGAGCATGGACAAAGTGGCTAGCGAGGCAGGCGTCTCGACGCGGACTATTTATGAGCGTTTCAAGAACAAGGCGGATCTTTTGGCAGGGGTCATTACCCGCCTGGTCGATCGCGATATGGCGACGGTGCTTGCCATAACGGAGCTGGACCGCCTCGATCCCAAAGATGCGCTTACCACCATTGCGCACACCATCACCAGCCGCGCCCGCGATCCGGAGTCGGCCGCCCTGTTTCGCATCGTAGCCACGGAAGCCATGCGCTTTCCCGAACTCGCCACAAAAATGCGCGACAGCGGCAAGCAGCGTTGGGAGGATGTGATCGCCGATTATTTTCGTGGCCAGATCAAACGCGGCTCGCTCAGGCTCACCGATCCAAACCGGGCCGCCGTGCTGTTCCTGCAAATGATTTGCGCGGAATTGCACGAATGCCTGTTGTTCGGCAAGGCCGACGCCATGGCGCAACTCGATTTCTCCCCGCACCTGACGTACGCCATCGACATTTTTTTGTTCGGCGCCGCATCCGCCACCGCTCGACCCACCGCTGAGGGCGTCTAAGTCATGAATCTGCCTCGTACCTATGCGGCCCTCGCCGCCGCTATCACGACAGCCGGGCTGCTCAGCGCCTGCGCGGTCGGTCCGAACTTCAAAGCGCCGGCGGCGCCTCACAGTGCGGGCTACGCGCCCACAGGTCAGATAGCCGCGCAGACCCCGGCGTTGCCCATGCCGGGCGGCAAATCACAGCGCTTTGTCGATGACATGGATATTCCAGGACAATGGTGGACCTTATTCAAGTCCGCCGAACTCAATGCTCTCATCGAGCGTGCCTTGAAGAATAGTCCGACGTTGCAGGCCGCGCAGGCGGCGCTGCGGCAGGCGAATGAGAACGCGGCCGCGCAGCGCGGCAGTTACTATCCGAGCGTTGACGGAAAGGTGAGCAGCCAGCGCAACAAGGCTTCCGGCGCCGCCTTCGGGATTGCGGGGTTCCCGGCTTCTTACTTCTACAACCTGCAGTCGGCATCGGTGAATGTCTCGTATACCCTCGACGCATTCGGCGGCACACGGCGCCAGGTCGAGGCGCTGCAGGCCCAAGCCGACTATGAGCAGTTCGCGCTGGAAGCAAGCTATCTTGCGCTGACGGCCAATATCGTCACGGCGGCCATCAACGAGGCCTCGCTGCGCGCACAGATTGCAGCCACTGAGGATATTTCGCGTTCTCAGCAGCAACAGCTGGACATCACGCAGCGCCGCGTCAGGGCCGGTGGCGCGTCGCGCGCCGACTTGCTGCAACAGCAAGCCACCCTGCAAGCCACGCTCGCCACGCTGCCGGCGCTGCGCACGCTGCTGGCGCAGCAGCGAAATCAATTGGCGACCTACGTCGGCGATCTGCCCACGGATTACACCGGCGCGGAATTTCAGCTTGATTCACTCAGCATTCCGCAGGATCTGCCCCTGAGCTTGCCATCGAAATTCGTCGAACAACGTCCCGATGTGCGCCAATATTCTGCGCTGCTGCACGAAGCCACCGCGCAGATCGGGGTCGCAACGGCCAACATGCTCCCCCAGATCACGCTGACCGCCAGCTACGGCCAACAAGCCGCGACGTGGGGAAATTTTTTTTCCCCCGGGTCAAATGTGTGGAGTCTTTTAGGCTCCCTGTCCCAACCCCTATTCAAAGGCGGTCAACTGCTGCATCAGCGCCGCGCCGCCGTGGCCGCCGCGCAAGAGGCGGCCGCCAACTACCAGGCAACGGTCATCACGGCATTCGAAAACGTATCCGATACGCTGTACGCACTGCAGGCCGATGCGGATGCTTTGGCCGCACAAAGCACTGCCGAGCGCACCGCAGCTGACAGCCTCGCCATGGTGCAAGCGCAATTCAAGAGCGGCGCGGCCAGCCATCTGCAAGTGCTGAGCGCCGAGCAAACTTACCAAAGCGCCGCCGTCGCTCTGGTCAAGGCGCGAGCGCTGCGCTTCGCGGATACCGCGGCGCTGTTTCAAGCGCTCGGCGGCGGCTGGTGGAATCGCACGGACGTCGCTGGGGCCACCCCAGCCGCCGTCCAAACATATGACTTGAGCAAGGGGCAAATGTGAGTACTACCGAATTGGCAAATAATGGCGGTAACACCGCTCCTGTTAAGAAAATGGTGCTGCCACTGGTGATCCTGGCGGTTGTCGTCATCGTCATCCTCGGCGGCATCTTTGCCTGGCATCAGTTCATGGGAAAGATGATGGCGAAGTACATGGGTGCGGCGGCCACTGCGCCGCAGACCGTCTCGACTGCAGTGGCCGCCAGCGCGAGTTGGCAGGCCCACGCTCAGGCCATCGGCAGCCTGCGTGCCGTGCGCGGTGCGGATTTGGCAGCTCAAATAGCGGGAGTGGTCGATCAGCTGCATATCGACTCGGGCACCGAGGTGGCCGCGGGGACCGTGCTGCTCAAGCTTCGGGCCTATGACGACCCGGCAAAGCTCGCGCAGCTGGAAGCGGCCGCAGCGCTCGCCGACCAGACTTACAAGCGCGATCAAGAACAATTCGCCGCGCAGGCCATCAGCCAGGCAGTGCTCGACACCGACGTATCCACTCTGAAATCCGCGCGCGCGCAAGTGGCAGCCCAACAGGCGCTGATCGATGAAAAGACTGTCAAGGCGCCGTTCGCAGGCACGCTGGGAATTCGCCAAGTGGACGAAGGTCAGTACCTGACGGCGGGCACGACGGTGGTCACTTTGCAGGCACTCGATCCCATCCTGATCGACTTCTATGTGCCGCAGCAGGCGCTTGCGCATCTGAAGGTGGGACAGGCAGCGACGGCGACAGTGGACACCTACCCTGGCAGCCATTTTACCGGCGCAATTTCCTCCATCAACTCCAAGGTGGATCTCGCCAGCCGCAACGTGCAGGTGCGCGCGACGTTCGCCAATGCGGACCGGCGGCTGCTTCCTGGAATGTACGCCAATGTCGAAATCGACAGCGGCGATGCCACCGATCAAATAACCCTGCCGCAGGCGGCGATTACCTACAACCCGTACGGCGACACGGTGTTCATCGTGCAGCAAAGCGGGGTCGATGAACACGGCAAGCCGAAATCCGTGGTGCAGCAGCACTTCGTCAAGCTGGGCGCGACGCGCGGAGATCAGGTGGCGGTGCTGAGCGGCGTCGCCGCGGGCGATGTCGTCGTCACCGCCGGCCAATTGAAGCTGCGCAACGGTGCCGGTGTGGTCGTGAACAACAGCGTGATGCCGACCAATGACTTGGGCCCGACTCCGCCGAACGAGTAAGCGCGAACACCATGAACTTTACCGATCTTTTCATCCGGCGCCCGGTTCTATCGAGCGTCGTCAGCCTGGTGATTCTCGTGGTGGGATTGCGCTCCTACAGCTCGCTGCAGGTGCTGGCGTACCCTAAGACCGAAAACGGCATCGTCACCGTATCGACGACCTATCCGGGAGCCGATCCCGACGCCATCGCCGGCTTCATCACCACCCCGATCGAAGCGGCCGTCGCGCAGGCCAACGGCATCGACTACATGACGTCGACCAGCCAAAGCGGCGTCAGCACCATCACGGTGAATCTGCGCCAGAACTACGACACGTCCAAGGCGGCCGCCGAGATCAACATCAAGGTCAACTCGGTGCTCAACCAGCTCCCGGTCGGCTCGCAACAACCTTCGATCAGCGTCAAGGTGGGGCAAACCACGGACGCCATGTACCTGGGCTTTTCGAGTCAGACTTTGAAGCCGAACCAGATTACGGATTATCTGCAACGCGTAGTACAGCCCAAATTGCAGGCCGTTCCGGGCGTGCAAACGGCGGAACTGCTGGGCGCACAGTATTTCTCGCTACGCGCCTGGCTCAACCCGCAGAAGCTCGCCGCCTACGGCCTGACCGCAGGCGACGTATCGACCGCGCTGCTGAATAACGACTACATATCCGCCGTAGGCAATACCAAGGGCCAGATGGTCCAAGTGACATTGACCTCCACCACCAGCCTGCACAGCTTGAGCGAGTTTCGCGCCCTGGTCATCAAGCAAGTCAACGGCAGCAACATTGCCTTGGGCGACGTCGCTACGGTCGAACTGGGTGCCGACAGCTATGAGGCGCGAGTCGCCTTTGATGGTCACAACGGCGTGTTCATCGGTATTCAAGTAGCGCCCAGCGCGAACCTCCTCACGGTGGTCAACGGCGTCAAGGCCGCGTTCCCTGAGATTCATTCGCAGCTTCCGGAAGGCCTGGCCGGCACGATCATCTACGACTCGACCGACTTTGTGAACAGCTCCATACACGAAGTGGCAGTCACCTTGATCGAAGCGCTGCTCATCGTCATGGTGGTGATATTCGCGTTCTTAGGATCGCCGCGTTCGGTGCTGATTCCCATCGTGGCCATTCCGCTGTCTCTGATCGGCACCTTGGCGCTCATGCTGGCCATGGGGTTCACCATCAATCTGCTGACGCTGTTGGCTCTAGTGCTCGCCATCGGCCTGGTCGTCGATGACGCCATCATCGTCGTCGAAAATGTGAACCGCCATCTGGAAGGGGGCATGCCGCCGATCGCGGCAGCCAGCCTCGCCGCGCGCGAGCTCGCGGGTCCCATCGTCGCCATGACGGTGGTGTTGCTGGCCGTGTTCGTCCCCATTGGATTTCAGGGTGGTCTTACCGGCGCGTTGTTCGTTGAGTTCGCCTTTACGCTTGCCGCGGCCGTAACCGTGTCGGCGGTCATCGCGCTCACCTTGTCGCCGATGATGTGCTCGCGGCTGCTGAAGCCGCACCGTCCCGATTACCAGGATTGGGAGACGCGTCTCGTCAAGTTCATCGACAAGCGCTTTGACGCGCTGCGCGCCTGGTATCAGACGCGCCTCGAGCGCAGCCTGCACTACACCCCGGTCACCGCCGTGCTGGTCATCGTGGTCCTCGGCAGCATCGTGTTCTTGTACCGCAGCTCGAAAAGCGAACTCGCTCCGCAGGAGGATCAGGGATTCGTGCTGATGCAATCGACGTCGGCGCCGAACGCCACTTTGCAGCGTAAGGCCCTGTACGACGCCCAGGCCTTCGACATGATCCAGCAGACATTCAAGCCGGAACATGTATTTCAAATCGACTCTCCCGGACTATCTATCGCCGGCTTGGCGTTCCCGTCGCGAGATAAGCGCAAGATGGGCTCCAACCAGATTCAGCAGATGCTGCAGCAGAAAGTCGGTGTCATCGCGGGCCAGCGGATCGCGGTATTCCAACCGCCCTCGCTGCCCGGCGCCTTCGGTCTGCCCATACAATTCGCCATCAAGACCACCGATCCTGCAGCGCGGCTGAACGACGTCTCCAAGCAGTTTCTCGGCGAGGCGCTGAAGAGCGGCATGTTCATGTTCTTCGATACGGATCTGAAATACGATCAGCCGCAGTCGGTCATTGAAATCGATCGCGGCAAGAGCGCACAGCTCGGGTTGACGATGAGCCAGGTGGGAACGGCGCTCGGCGGATTGCTGGGAGGCGGCTATGTCAATTATTTCAGCATGGATACCCGATCGTACAAGGTCATCCCTCAGGTCGAGCGGGTGTCGCGGCTGAACGTGGATCAATTACTGAACTACCCCGTTGGCAACATTAACGGCGTCCCGATCCCGTTGTCGACCATCGCCACCATCCGCTCGGAGACGGTTCCGGAAACACTGAATCACTTTCAGCAATTGAACGCAGCCACCCTTTCCGGCGTCATGGCTGCCGGCGTGTCGCTGGACGATGCGCTGAAATATCTGCAGGATCTGGCCGCGCGCACTTTGCCGCAAGGCTACTCGGTGGACTACGGCGGCCAAGGTCGGCAGTACGTGCAAGAATCCGGCGGCATCATGGCCACCTTCGGTTTCGCCATCATCATCGTTTTTCTGGCGCTTGCGGCGTTGTTCGAGAGCTTCCGTGACCCGCTGGTGATTCTCATTTCGGTTCCCCTATCGATCGCCGGCGCATTGATATTCATTGCCATCGGCGTCGGCGGTGCGACCTTGAATATCTACACGGAAGTCGGTTTGGTGACCCTGATGGGACTGATCAGCAAGCACGGCATTCTGATCGTCGAGGTAGCGAACAAGGAGCAAGAGACCGGCAAGTCCAAGCGAGACGCCATTCTGGCCGCGACCAGCGCCCGGCTGCGCCCCATCTTGATGACCACCGCGGCCATGGTGCTCGGGGTGGTGCCGCTGGTATTTGCGAGCGGCGCCGGCGCCGCTTCTCGGTTTGCCATTGGCCTGGTCATTTCTACCGGGTTGGCAATCGGTACCCTCTTTACGCTATTCGTGGTGCCGGGCGTGTACATGCTAATCGGCGCCGACCATTCCTTGCGCGAACCAGCCGCCGAGGCTATTTAATGGGCTCAGCCCCAAAGGAAATGTTGGCGCCAGCATCGGTGTCGAACTTTAGTATTATAATTCATAGGTTTATGGTTGTTACATAAGTTAACTTCTAGAATAAACACCAAAACCGGCCTTTCAAGGCAGCAACGCCGACTTCGTGCGCTCCTTTAAAAGGTTGACGGAATCCGCGTTGCGTTTCTGCGATTGTCTTGTATATTCCGATTGCAGAGTCTTGATTTAACAAGACTCGACGAGAGGCTATAACCTCGAAACTACTTTAACGTTTGGGTT
>JAYTXS010000127.1:0-2966 GCA_043742845.1 Gammaproteobacteria bacterium | reverse complement strand
ATGTGGCGGTCGCGGCCATCGCCTTTGCGGAGCGCGTCGTCGCCGAGAAAATGCCGCTGAAAAAGGCACGCGACATCACCATCGACCCTTCGAATGCGGAAGCCTTATTGCAATTCTCGCGTGGTGCTGTCGCGCCGCTTTCCAAGAATTATCCGGCGCCGCTTAAGTGCATCGAAGCGGTAGAAGCGGCGGTATTCAAACCCTTCGACGAAGGTATGAAAATCGAGCAGTCGATATTCATGGGACTAATGGCCTCCACGGAGTCGAAGGCGTTGCGACATGCATTTTTCGCGATGCGCGCTGCCGCCAAGATTCCCGATGTACCGAGCAGCACTGCGTTGCGACCGATCAAGTCGGTGGCCGTGATCGGCGCGGGCACGATGGGCGGCGGCATCGCGATGAATTTTGCCAATGCCGGCATTCCGGTCACCGTGCTCGAGACGGCTCAGGCAGCGCTCGACAAAGGCTTGGGTACGGTCAGGAAGAACTACGAGAGCACCCTGAAGAAGGGTCGGTTGAGCCAGGACGAATTCGACAAGCGGATCAAGAGGATCACCGGTACGTTGTCCTACGACGACCTAAAGAGCGCCGACCTGATAATCGAAGCGGTGTTCGAGGACATGCAGGTCAAGCAGCAGGTATTCGAGAAGCTGGACAAAGTCGCCAAAAGCGGTGCGATCCTTGCTTCGAACACCTCTACCTTGGACGTGAACAAGATCGCTGATTTCACGCAGAGGCCGCAGGATGTAATCGGGCTGCATTTCTTCAGCCCCGCGAATGTCAGCAAGCTGCTCGAGATCGTGCGCGGCGCGAAGAGCGCCAAGGATGTGGTCGCCACCAGCATGGCCGTGTCCAAGCAGATAAAAAAAATCGGGGTCATTTCCGGCGTGTGCGACGGATTTATCGGCAATCGCATGATGAACGCCTATTTTCGTCAAATGGAACTGCTGCTGGATGTGGGCGCTTTGCCCGAGCAGATCGACAAGGCCCTGGAGAAATTCGGCTTTGCGATGGGACCTTTTCGAGTCAGCGACCTCGCGGGCAACGATATTCTCTGGTACATCCGTAAACGTCAGTATGTCGAGCATCCGGGCCGTGTATTTTCCAAGAGCCCGGATCGAATCTGCGAACTGGGGCGCTTCGGTCAGAAGACCGGTGCGGGATGGTATGACTACAAGCCCGGCGACCGCACCGCAGTGCCGTCCGAACTCGTCAATAAGATCGTGCTCGAAGAGTCGGCCAAGCTCGGAATTGCGCGCCGACAGATCACCGAGGAGGAAATCGTACAGCGCGCGCTGTATTCCTTGATCAATGAAGGTGCGCGCATTCTCGAGGAGGGTATTGCACTGCGCGCCTCGGATATCGACGTGGTTTACTTAACGGGATATGGGTTCCCAGATTTTCGCGGCGGTCCGCTGTTCTACGCCGATACGGTGGGACTGCCGAACATCCTGCGCACCATGCGCGAATTTGCCAAGGGGTACCAGCCGGATGCCTGGGAGCCGGCGCCTCTGCTCGAGAAACTTGCGTCCGAAGGCAAGGCGTTCGCGGATGGATAAACCTTTATGACGGGCGCCGAGACGGCAGCGAGAGCTGATAGAGCCCGATCAAGGCGGCACAAGAAAGCCCCGATGTTATGGCAAGCGTGGTGACGCCCAGCTTGGCGATCGCTACGCTGACGATGAAAGGCGACAGTGCTTGACCCATACGGGCGGGCGCGACAATGCGGCCTACCCGCGCGCCGTAGCCCTGCGGTCCATAGAGCGCGAGCGGCAGCGTGCCTCTGGCAATAGTCAGCATGCCGCTACCCGCGCCGTGCAGGACCGCGAATGCAACAATGACGGGTGCGCCGCCGATCGCAATCACTGCCGCCCCCAACGGATGCAGAACGTTCGCTATTCTTGCGCTCACCAGGGGATTAATTCTGTGCCGGGCCCCGAACTCGAGCATTCGAGCCGCTACTTGCACGGGTCCGAGCAGTGACGCGGCAGCGATAGCGGCGGGCGGGGACGCACCTATCGCGGCGAACAGGAGCGGCAGGTTGGCCGCCATTCCCATGGTCACTATTCCTGATGCGGTGAATATGAACGCCAAGGTCACCATGCCCCTGTTCCAAGTCGTTATGGATTTGGCGGGCTCGATGTCCCCGCCGGCTCGTTGCGCGCTCTTTTCATAGCGCAGAGCCCAGGCATTGAGCGGCAGGCCCAGGCAAAGATGTAGGGCCGCCCACCCCAGACACGCCCCGCGCCATCCGAAGGAATGCTCGAGCAGCGCCGACGCCGGCCAACCGATCGTGCTGGCGAAGCCTGCGATCAGTGTGATTCCGGTGATGGCGCCGCGCGATTCATGGCCGTAGAGCCGCGTCAGCGCAGCGAACACAGCCTCATAAAGGCCGGCGGCCATGGCGAAGCCGAGCACGAGCCACGCCAGCAGCAGCGAGACCGGTCCGGTTGCAACGGCGAGCAGTGACAATCCGGCGGCGAACGAGAAGTTCGATCCGCACAAAATGGTTCGCCCACCGTGATGGTCGATGTAGCGCCCCAGCGCGGGCCCGAGAACGGCGGAGACGGTAAGGCCAAATGAAAGCGCTGCATAGGTCCAAGGTGTGGATAGGCCGATGTCGTGAGCGATCGGCGTCCCGAGGACTGCCGGTAGATAAAACGAAGATGCCCAGGCCAGCGTTTGCGTGGAGCCAAGCGTGGCGATAATGGCGAATCGGCTTTGCATGCCGGAGAGTACCAACTGCGGGCGCGCTTGCCAAAGACGTCGATGCTTGTTTAGTCTCTCGCGGTGCGCATCACGTCTCTCCTGGCCGCGACGGCCTACATCATGGCCGCGGTCCTGTTCTATTTGTCAGGGCGCGAGAGTAGCTTGCTGCGAGCGGATCCGGACTCGATTCCCGGCCATCCGGCGATGATGGCATTCGCACTCAGCCGTGGCGAACCTCTGTTCCAGATGCATTGCGC
>JAYTXS010000126.1:0-1950 GCA_043742845.1 Gammaproteobacteria bacterium | reverse complement strand
ATGCGCCCCTGGACTCCGCAGACGCTGTACGACGCCAAGCCTTGGGCCTTCATCGGCCTCGGCGTCATGGTGGCAATCGGGATGATGCTGTGGTCGCTGTCTGCCGGACTTTGGACGGTGTGGCGTGGATTGCTGTGCATGGGCGGCGCCGCGCTCGCGGTGGTGGGCGGTGCCACCTTGCAGCTACGCCAGGATTACCGTGCCCGCAGCAAGTGGCGGCGAGACGCGCCGCCGTGATCCGCACGGCCGTGGTCGGCGTCGGCTATCTGGGCCGATTTCATGCCCAAAAATATGCGAGCCTGCCCAACTCGCACTTAGTGGGTGTCGCTGATCCTTCGGCGCAAACGCGATCCGCGGTAGCCGCCGAACTGGGCGTTGCAGCGTACGCCGACTATCGCGAACTGCTCGGGCATGTCGATGCAGTCAGCATCGTGACACCCACACCCTTGCATTTCGAGGTTGCCAAGGATTTTCTCGACGCCGGCGCGAGCGTGTTGGTCGAGAAGCCGATGACTGTCACTGTGACGGAAGGCGAGATCCTCATCGAATTGGCGCGCCGCGCCCGGCGCACGCTGCAGGTCGGGCACTTGGAGCGCTTCAATGCCGCGGTGCAGGCAGTGCAGCCCACACTGACCGTGCCGCGCTTCATCGAGTCGGCCCGGCTCGCGCCCTTCAAGTATCGCGGCACCGACGTCGATGTGGTGCTCGACCTGATGATTCACGACATCGATCTGATCTTGAGCATCGTGCGTTCGCCCGTGGTGTCGGTGGACGCGATCGGCAGCAGCGTATTTTCTAGGGAAATCGATATTGCCAATGCACGTCTGCGCTTCGCCAACGGCTGCGTCGCGAACGCTACCGCCAGCCGCGTCAGCTTGAAGACCGAACGCAAGCTGCGGCTTTTTCAGGATGACGCCTACATTTCGGTCGATTTGCAGCAGAAGGTGCTGACGGTGATACGCAAGGGCAGCGGGGTGGGCGCCGACGGCATTCCGCAAGTGGTGATCGATGAGACCAGTTACGAGCAAGGCGACGCGCTGAAGGAGGAGATCGTCGCATTCCTCGAATCGGTGGCTACCGGCACGCCGCCGCCGGTGAGCGGTGAGGATGGACTATTAGCGTTGCGTACGGCGGTGAGTATCGCCGAGCAGGTCGCCAGCTCGCGGCGCCAATTCTCCTAGGGAGATGTCGGCGTCCTCGCGGGCGCGGAGGCGGGCGCAGCGTCGGGCTGCGCAGGGGCGGCAGCACTGGAGGCCGGCGGTAGGGCGGCAGTGCCCGAGACTGGCGGCGGTGTGCCGGGAACGGTACCTGGCTCATTGTCCGTAATAGTCACGCGATCCACCAAGAAACGAGTTTCCGCAAAACAGCTGGTGGGGATGCCGGGGTGCTCGGTGTAATGCAGTTGCACCCGGTGACCGACGGCCTTGCTCAACTGCGCGGCGACCGATTTGTCGCGAACGCTAAAGTCCCACAATTGCGGCGAAATGCCGGCGCCCATGTATTGTCCGCCGCCGTAGTAGAGCGCGATCTCGCCTTCCTGAGTCTTGCATACCCAGCCGCGCCGCACGAATTTCTGCAGCACGCCCGCGCGTTCGCCTTCGGCATAGGCCCATGCCAGGGTCAGCCAAGTCCACAACCCCGTGCCGATCACAATCAGCAGCAGCAATATCGTGAACCAGCGACCGAAACGACCGCGGGTACCGCGCCTTCCCGTGGAATTGGGAACTTCAATCCGCGTCATGAAGTTAAAACGCCCCCGCGCCCCGTGGCCCTTTCGAAAATTGGTGGAGCCGGGGGGAATCGAACCCCCGTCCATAAGTCCTACGCTGCAAGATCTACGTACGTAGCCCAGTCTATTGTTCTCACCGCGCACTACCCAACGGGCAGGGAAAGCGTGCAGCCAGCCCGGTATTTTTTCGTCGAACACACCCCAGGCACGTGCGTCCCACT
>JAYTXS010000125.1:0-4300 GCA_043742845.1 Gammaproteobacteria bacterium | reverse complement strand
CAAAGCTGGCGCGACCTCGGCGCCTGGTATATGACGCTCACCCGCGAGCGCCGTAACGCTTCCCCGGAGATCAAGCAAAAAGTCGCCGAACTGACGGCGTCCGCTCCGACTCCGTGGGGAAAGATGCAGGCGCTGGCAAGCTTTGTGCAAAGTGACATTCGCTATGTCGCCATCGAACTTGGCATAGGGGGGCATCAGCCGCATGCCGCTGCGGAGGTGTTCAAACACCATTACGGCGATTGTAAGGACAAGGCTAATTTGTTGATCACAATGCTCAAGGAGATCGGAGTCGAGTCCTACGCAGTAGTCATCAATACGGTGCGCGGCTCGATCTCCTCGACGACTCCGCCGGACCTGAACTTTAATCACGCCATTGTCGCCATTGTTCTGCCGCCCGATCTCGAGGCGCCGAACTTGAAGGCGACTTTGGTGCAGCCCAAACTGGGCCGGCTGCTGTTCTTCGATCCAACGGAGGAACTCGTCCCGTTGGGTTTGCTGTCGGGTGGCCTGCAGGCCAACTACGGGATGTTGGTTACGCCCGAGGGCGGAGATTTGGTCAAACTGCCGCAGCTGGACCTGGATACCAGTGGCACGGCGCGCACGGCCAAGCTGACTTTGGATGAAAAGGGTACGCTGCGCGGCGACGTGCACGAGGTACGCTCGGGCGATAGTGCGACCTATCAGCGCGAGACATTCCGCTCGGTCACGGTGGACACCGATCGCATCAAACCCATAGAGGCGATGGCGGCTGCCTCTTTGTCGACATTTCAGATCGTCAAAGCCAGCGTCGCATATCTGCGAGCCACGGATCGGCCTTTCGAATGGAATTATTCCTTGGAGGCCGATAACTACGCGAAAACGTCCGGCGACCTGCTCTTGATCCGGCCGCGCGTGCTCGGCACTCTCGCCGCAGGTTTTATGGAAACCAAGGAACCGCGCCAATATCCCGTCGAGTTCGAGGGACCCGAGCGCGATACCGATTTTTTTGAAATTACGTTTCCGGTCGGGTTCGAGGTGGACGAGCTGCCGCCGGCGATCGACGTCGACGATGGTTTCGCCGTCTACCACAGCAAGACCGAGGCTGTGGGCCGGACGCTACGCTATACGCGAACCATCGAATTCAAAGATCTCAGTGTGCCGGCCGATAAGGCGCTGCGACTCAGGGATTTCTACCGCGCAATTGCCGGCGACGAACGCAATTCGGTGGTTCTGAAGCGCGTGGCACCGTAACCAGACTCACTCTGGGACGCCCGCCATTCTCAATCCCTCGTATAGGGGTTCGTAGCCGGCAAGGAATGCGGTGGAGTAGGTCCACTTCTTGATCGCAGAAATGGTTTTGGTGTTCGGTACAGCTGCATCGAAATCGGCCATCGCGGCCAGCGCGCGGTCGTGATGTCCGAGATGTGCTTCGGCGGCAGCCAGCGTCAGGCGCACGGTGCCGCTGACGGGGCTGCGCAATGCGTCATTACTCATCTTGGTGGTGGCGGTCTGCGCGAGTTTTGCGGCGGCCGCGTAGTCGCCGGTCGCGTAGTGAACGGCCGCCGCCAGCGATTGAACCGAGGAGTAGCGCGTTCCTGATCGAGCAATCAGCTGGTCCATGATGGAAATTGCCTCGGGCGCGCGATTCAGGCGCAGCAGCTCGCGGGCCTTGGTCCATGCGGCGAACGGATTCTCCGGATCCGCTTCCAACAGTGAATCGGCGGTCAGCAGAGCGTCTTCGTATCGGCCGCGCAAATCGTAGAGATCGGCTTTCTCGGCAATCATGTCTGAATTGGTGGGATCTATCCGTAAGTACTTGTCGAGCGCCGCCGCGCCGATCGCCTTCTGCTCCTCAACATTTTGCGACCACGCCATGACGCAGTTACAGAGATTGATTTCCGCGGTCATGAATGTCGCCAAGCGGTCGTCCGGCGCGAGCTTTAACGCGCGTGTCAGAAGGTCACTCGCCGTCACATACGCGTCTTTGGCTTCCTTGCCATGATGAGTGGCCCAGGTCGCATAGGCCCTGAAGGAGAGATCTCGCACGTCCAGTGCCTCCACTAGCTTAAGCTCGGCCCGCTTGGCCTCGGATTTGAGCGCGATGAACGTCAATTCATCGAGGGCGTCTTGCATGTCAGCCCGCCAGCGGGGTGTCAGCGCCTCTGCGAGTATGACAACCGTCTGGGTGGCGAGGACGCGCTCGCTCTCGCCGTCCACGAGCGCCGCGTCGACCGAGTAGCCGTCCTTGCTTTTCGCCAGCGCCGCATCCACTGCACCTCGCTAAACCGGTCGGGTACCCGATCATCGGAATCCGGCGTTCCGTCGATGACCACCGGCACCAGAAAGGCGCGATCCGTCGCCATCAAGTGTGATCGGTCAACCGCAAGCTTCCACTCGAGGCGGAAATATCCCTCGGTACGGGAATGGGAATTGGCGGAAATGAGAGGGACAAATAGGGCGCAATTCTTGATTTGGCGCCGGATGGCGGAGTCCCAGGCGTCGCCGCCCCGCAGCTCACTGCGATCGAACCATACTTCGATGCCGGCTGCGCGCAAGGCTGCGCAATCGGGCTCAAGGGAAGGAATAGCGTAGAAACAGTAGGCGTTCGCCGCGTCGCGCGTCCGTCAGAGTCCCCCACAGGGGTGAGCGCGGCGCGAAGGTCTTGCCCATCACCAGGCTGAGCCGCCCGTCGTCTGCAACGCGGCCTGCGATCTGCGGCGCCAGGGTCAGAAACTGCTCGTTGATAAGCCCCTCGCCGTAGAACGAGCCCAGCAGGCGTGGACCGCCTTCGACCAGAATCCGATTTCCGGACTGCATCCGCATCACTTCGTCGATAATGGCGCGCGGTTCGATTTCGCCGGCGGTGCGGCGAACCGCACGAATCTCAACGAAGTCCCGTGGCCGCTGCTTGGCCAATCGTTTCACGCCGGCACGGGTCGTCACGATCATTGCCCGCACGCGTCCGGACGTAAACACGGGAGAGCGTAAATCAATATCGCCGGTGGCGGTGACGACCACATTGAGCAATGGTTCTTTCTTGGACATTGCGCCTCGCAGCCTCTGATAATCATCGGCGAGCGAGGGGCAAATGGCCGCCGGGGTCCAGACATGCCGGCGATCGGCGGCCAGTGTCCCGGAACCTACGATCACCACATCTACGACGGCGCGCAGCAATCCCATCACCATGCGATCCTGGATGCCAAAGCCGCTGATGTCGCCGCCGGCCGCGTGTCCCTTGGCCTGCAGCGACACCACGCCATCCATGGTGCTGACGAAGTTACTGAATATCTGCGGGTGCGGCCGCGTCGATGGCATGCGGAATGTTCCGTATAGGCGTGTCAGTCGCGGCGACAAGGGCAACAGCCGGCCGCCCTTCGATGCGAACAGTAGTTGAAGCGGTTTAAGATCGGCAGATGCGGCCATGTGGATCTCCGTCGTGGATGAGATTGTAAATTTTACCTAACAAACGTGTACGCTCCGGAAAAGGAATTCGCTTGTTTGATCAGGGCCATTGGTCTCAATATCCTCAGCGGCCCTCGATAAAATACTTTGCTTTGGAAGGATAATCTTGATGAATTCGCTCGACAGCTCCTCGGGCCGGGAGAGTCGAATACAAATCAACCTCATGTGTTCGGGGTTCGCCGCGGTGCTGCTGGCTGCCGCATTCGCGCGCGGCGCGGAGCCGGCTCCTGCGGCGAACGGGGCACCCGTCGCGGCGCAGATCATCGCCCCGCCGCCCGCTCCCGGACCTGCCACGGGTCTTGCCGATTCGGCGGCACTGCGTGCCACGGTATTCGGAACACCGGCCAAGGACCTCGCGCCGATGCCCGCGCGTGTACCCCTCCTCGAAATCAATATCGCCATGCCTTGGGCGCGGCCGGTGCCGAATGTCTTTTGGTTCGATCGCAAACTGCGGGTATGGTTCTCGGCGCAGGACAAGCCCGCCCCTTTGGCCATCGTTATTTCGGGCACGGGCAGCGACGGCAATACCTCGAAACTATCGGCACTGCGTGGTTTGCTGTACGGCGCCGGGTATCACGTTCTGACCATGCCCTCGCCGACGTTTCCGGGGTTTATCGTGGCGTCGTCGAGTACCGGGGTGGCCGGCGATCTGATGCAGGACGGCCACGATTTGTACGCGGCTATGCAGCAGGTGATCATGCATTTGCCGCGCAAAGTTCAGATCACCGAGATCAACGTGCTCGGCTACAGCTTAGGCGGAGCCAATGCGGCCATCGTGAAATCGATCGACGCGACCGAGGGTAAACTCAGGATCCATCGCGCGGTCATGATCGATCCGCCGGTGAGCCTGTTCTCCTCG
>JAYTXS010000124.1:0-10769 GCA_043742845.1 Gammaproteobacteria bacterium | reverse complement strand
ACCATGGAAACCGATGAATACGGCACCCTCGTCGGCTCCTCCTATATGTACGCCACCGCCCGCGACTGGGCACGCTACGGACAGTTCCTAATCCAAGATGGCATCTGGCGGGGACAAGAAATGCTCCCGCGCGGCTACGTCGCCATGATGGCCACCCCTGCCACCGCATCCGGCGGCGAATACGGACTAGGTCTCGTCTGGCTGTGGGGCGCGGATGCCATCCAACCCGGCAAGAATCCCGACGCCGCTTACGGCATTCCCGCCGACACTTTCTGGCTGGAAGGTCATGATGGCCAAAGCATCGCCGTCATTCGTTCCCGCGAACTCGTCATCGTCCGCCTAGGTCTCACCCCGTCACGCAATCACTACCAACCCGATGCTTTGGTGAAGGCCATCCTCGACGCCTCTGGCCCCGACCACCCGCCCACATGACCCTCGTCCGCGTACGCCTAGAGTCTCCCGATCAGCCCGAAGTCATTGCGCTGATCAACGAACTCGATGCCTATCAAGACACGCTATACCCGCCGCAAAGCCGCCACTACCTCGATCTAAATTCCTTAAAACAATCGAGCACTATTTTTGCGGTCGCTCGTGATGTGAACACTCGAGCCGTGGGCTGCGGCGCCATCGTGCTGCACTCGAACTACGGCGAGGTCAAACGCATGTACGTGCACCCCGAATCTCGCGGTCGAGGGACGGCACGGCAAATACTTGATGTATTGGAATCCGCTGCGCACTTCAGGGGCTGTCGGCAGTTGATGTTAGAGACAGGACCGTACCAACCCGTCGCGCTCACTTTCTATGAAAAAAGTGGCTACCTGCGGCGCGGGCCTTTCGGTGCTTACAGCAACGACCCTTTGAGTGTTTTCATGCAAAAATCTCTCTCGCACATAGCGTCCCAACGTCAACGCTAGAGGCGTCTCGCCACGACCGCGGTCAAGCCGCCTCCTCAGCGAACCTGCTCGGCGTAAACCTTCACCAACGCGTATAGAAAGTCGCGCCCGTCGTACAGCGACTGCACGCGAATGCGCTCATTCAAGCCGTGAATATTGCTCAAGTCCAGATCGATGAACATGCCGCTCAATCCATACGTCGGAATGCCGGCCTGCGCCAGATAGATCGCATCCGTCCCAGCAGCCTGCAGCACCGGCACCACTTCTATGCCGGGATAAATCCGCCGCATCACCTGCTCGATCGGCTTCATGATGGCCGGGGTCAGCGGCGGCGGTAGCACCACGGGATCGCTTGGCTCGACGGTCGTTACAGCGATCTCTGAATCCGCCATTACTGCGACGAGCATCTGGCGCACCTCTTCTATGCTCACGCCGGGAAAGATTCGGCAGTTCACGTTGGCGCCGGCCCGCTGCGGCAGCGCATTGGTGGCGTGCCCGGCGTTGAGCAGGGTTGCGACGCAGGTAGTGCGCAGCATGGCATTGAGCCGCGGGTCCTGCGACAACACCGCCGCCGCGCTTGCGTCCGCGGCATTCTTTACCAACGCCTTCATCGCCGCGCCGCTCTGGCCGCCCATGATCCGTGACATGCGGCTGAAGTAGGCGCGGGTGGTATCGTTTAATTGCACCGGAAATTCATACGCGCCGAGGCGTGTAAGGCCTGCCGCCAGATGATAAATGGCATTGTTCTTCAGCGGCCGCGAACTATGACCGCCCGGATTCACGACTTCCAGGCGATAGTCCTGATCCGTCTTCTCGCCCGCCTCGATTTCCATGACGACGCGATATCCCTGCGCGTCCAGCACCCCATAGGCGAATTCGTTGAGCGCGAACGCCGCGTCGATGAGTTGCCGCTCGTGTTGAACCAAGTACTGCGCACCCACGAAGGCCGCGCCCGCCTCTTCCCCGCAGGTAAGCGCCATCTTGATGGCACGCTTTGGCTCGTATCCCGCCTTGCGCAAGCGCACCAGAGTATCTACCCACACCGCAGCCATCGACTTGTCATCGAATGTACCGCGGCCGTAAAAGTAGCCGGCCTCCTCCACCAAGGTAAAAGGATCGCGCGTCCAATCCTCACGCCGCGCCTCCACCACATCCAGATGCGCCAGCAATAAAATCGCCTTTGCCGACCGGTCGCTTCCGGGCAGCACCGCCACCAACCCGCCGTCCCGCGGATGTTCTGCTACGGCAAAGGGATGAATATCCGAATCCGGATACCCCGCAGCGCGCAGGCGCGCCGCCATTCTCTCCGCCGCCAAGGTGCAGCTGCCGATGGAGTGACTGGTGTTGGTCTCAATGAGTTCGCGGAACAGCTCACGAAACTCCAGTTGATCCGCCCGCGGCACACCCGCGGGTGCATCCGCGGCTCGCGGCGCCTTTGTAATGGGCGCGTCGGGTGCCGCAAGCGCGACCCCCACCGAAGCAAGTAGGGCGCCCGCCAATATCGCCAGCGCAGCTCGCATCGGCGCCCTCAACCTGTGTGCCGGCGGCGTGCCAGCCAGAAGTACACCGGCGCGCACGCGAGCAGCAGCACGCCGGCGTACACACCCGACCACCAGTCCTCCATCACTGCCGCGATCCAGAGCGCCAAGCAGCCCAATAGCACGATCGCTGTCGTGAACGGAAACCCGAATGCCCGATAAGGGCGCGGCATCGTGGGTTCTCTTCGCCGTAGCACGAACAGCGACAAGTACGCCGACACATAATTGAGCAGGAACAACACCGCCGCGATGGCAACAATTTGTTCGAATGAACCACTCAAGATCAGCGCCGCAGTGCCTAAGCTGGTGACCGCCAATGCCAGTCGAGGCGTGCCGCCGGCGCTAACGTTGACGGCTTTCTGCGTAAAAAAACCGTTGCGACCGATGGCCAGCAGTATTCGCGGCGCCATGAGCAGCGTTGCATTGATCAGACTGAGCACTGTCAGCAGCGAAATGATGGTCACCAACACATCGCCGCCGCGCGGCAGCACCCAGTGCGCGGCATCAGCCGCCGGCAGCTTCGATGCCGCCAGCACCGGCAATGGCAGCACCCGCAGGATGGCGACATTGATCAGCACATACATGGCCGCGACCATGATTGTCCCGCCGATCAGCGCTCGCGGCAGTGTCACGGTCGGCTGCGTGCTCTCTTCTGCCATGTAGATGGGTGAATACCACCCGTCATAGGTAACGAACACTGCGCGAAGAGCAGTCACGACGGCGGCCAACATGCCGAATGACAGTAGCGGCAGTGCCGCAGCCGAGGCCGTGGGAGGCGGCGCGCCGGACGCTGCGACCGATGGCGCAATGAAGCAAGCGACGACCAACACCATCATCATGAGGCCAATGGTGAGACTAATCACTCGCGTCACGGTACTGCCGATACGCAGTCCCGCCCAATGCATCGCCGTGAACGCGCCGATCACCGCGATAGCGATTGCGCGCGGCCATTCGGCGCCGGCAGGCCACAGTGTCGCAATGAAAACCGCGGCCGTCAGGGCGGCATAGGCAATGGCTGCAGCCTGGTTCAGCCAGTCGCTCCAACCGACCACGAATCCCACTCCGTTGCCGAAGGCCCGCCGCGCGTACACGTAGAAGCCGCCCGCCTCGGGCAACATGGCAGAGAGTTCGGCCACCGCCATCGCTCCGAGCAATGCATAGACACCGCCCAGAACCCAAAACAGTACGATCAACCGCGAGTCGCCCAGGGCCTGGGCCAAAGTGCCCGGCAGCCGCAGAATGCCTACCCCCACTGTGCCGCCGAATACCATGGCCAGACCGAAGCCGAGCCCCAAAATTCGGCGCAGCGGACGCGCTGCTTCATTCATTTTTTGTTTCGTCGCTGGCGGGGCACGGCCTTGAGCTTGCGCGAGAGCTGCGATGATCGCAAGCGCCCTACGCCCACACCCGCATCAAGGATCGAGCAGCCGCGGGCCGCAACCTTGCTCACTCAAGCGGTCCTCGGGGTTACGCAGCGGGCACACTTTCAGGGACAGGCACCCGCAACCGATGCACCCCGTCAGACTGTCCCGCAGCCGCGTCAAGCGCTCGAGCCGCTCGTCCAATCCGCGCTTCCACAATGCGGACAGCCGTCGCCAGTCCGCCGCCGTCGGAGCGCGACCGTTCGGCAACGTCGTAAGCGCGTCGCGGATCAAGCCCAACGGCATGCCAATCCGCTGCGCCACCTTGATGACCGCCACTCGCCGCAGTATCTCCCGAGGATAGCGCCGCTGATTACCCGCGTTGCGGCGGCTACGGATCAGTCCCTTCGACTCGTAGAAGTGAATCGCTGACACCGCAACTCCGCTGCGCGCCGCGACCTGGCCGACGCTGAGCTCCTTGCCGATTCGGACAGCCTCGGTGTTTCTGTTCATAGTCACCCCTTGACCTAAAGTTAACTTGAGGTTGTATCGTAGCCCACCAAGCTAGCCCCCCACCTATGATTCACCACAGCAACACCTGGCGAGGCCTGTACGCCTCGGGCCAGCTCGGCCGATTCGTCGTACTCTGCGTCGGCATCTGGCTGCACGCGGTCGATACCCTGGTCACCGCCACCATCGCACCCGCCATCGTCGATGACATCGGCGGCGTCGCCTACATCAATTGGACGGTTACCCTCTACGAGGTGGGCGCCATCGTGGCGGGAGCCGCAGTGCCCATGCTCTCTCAGCGAATCGGCGTGAAGCCGCTGTTGCAGTTGGCCGCCCTGGCCTACGGCAGCGGCTGCATTGCCGCTGGATTCGCGCCGTCCATGAGCATTCTGCTGCTGGGCCGCCTTGCACAAGGCATGGGCGGCGGCATGTTGCTGACGCTTTGTTATCTTGCGATTCAATCGTGGTTCGATCAGTCCTGGTGGAGCCGACTATTCGGCATCGTCGCAGTAATCTGGGGGGCGGGCTCGCTGCTGGGCCCTTTGATCGGCAGCCTATTTGCCGGGCTGCATGCCTGGCGCATGACTTTCTTTTTCTTCGCCGCCCAGGCCGGCGTGCTATGGGTGCTGGCACTCCTGTGGTTGCCCGCGCAAACACCGTCGCAATCCGCGGCCAAGCCCTGGTCAGCGCTTCCTCTTCTGGTCCTCTCGGCAGGTACCATGCTCATTGCGGGAAGCGGCGTGGCGAGCGGCATCAGGATGTCCATCCTGGGTTCCATAGTGGGCGCCGCCCTGCTATACGTCGCGGCGCGACTCGATCGTCGCGCGAACTCCCGTCTGTTTCCAGCACGCCTTTTGGATTTCCGCCATCCCGTGAGCGCAGGGCTCTTCATGGTATTCGCCCTGTCGGTCGCGACCACGGGATTCTGGGCATACGGTCCGTTGATCCTGAAGATTTTGTTCGGCACTCAGCCGATTGTTTCGGGATACATTCTGGCAGGCGAAGCGGTGGCTTGGAGCCTCGCTACCGTAGCGGTCTCGAAGGCTCCGATATCCGCCGACCGATGGCTGATTCGGTCGGGCGCCAGCTTGGTCGCGCTCGGCGCCGGCGGCTTCGCCCTTGCAGTACCGGCGGGCCTATTGCCGGGGATGATCCTGTGCGCGCTGCTGCAAGGGTTCGGATTTGGTTTGTGCTGGCCATCCATCGTGCATCGCATGGCGCGCTGCTCGGATGAAGCCGAACGCCCGCTGGCGGTGACGTCGCCCGATACCATGCAGCGTATCGGCTACGCGGTGGGAGCCGCCGCGGTGGGCATCGCCGCCAATCTGTCCGGACTCGCCGCGGGCATCTCCATCGCAGCCGCAAAGGCCGCGGCCTTCTGGGTGTTCGCCGCCTTCGTGCCCATGCTCATCCTTGCGCTGATCTGCGCCTGGACTTTCACCCGCGAGGTCTAGGGCCCGCGCAGCGCGGCGTCAAGGTGTCCGTCTTTCAGTGTGGTACATTGGTACCAACGTACTATTCCGCCAGAGCCACCAGCAAATGTAGGTGTCCCGGCCGTAAACCTGCGATCATTGCCCCCAGGCCTTTGACTCAGCTCTTGATTTGAGGATTTGCCATGACCGCCAAGAAGTCCGCGCCGCCTGCGGCGCCGCGCGAAGTCGAACGCGTACAAACCGGCGTGCGGCTGGAAAAGGGGCTCCTCAAAGTACTCAAAGGGCTGGCGGAATACCTTGACCTCTCCTTGGGCGACCTGCTCCAAGGCATTGCGCTGCACGCCCTGGAGAATAAGCCCCCGTTCAAGCGGCAGACACTGGAGAAGATCAGCCAGTTGCGGCGCGTCTACGGGTTCGACCTGGTAGCGTCGGATAGTCACCGGCTTCGCGAAACGGAGGGCGGTGGCGGATAATGCAATTAACTACCCTCGCGACCTTTCTGCTGGCGTTCGGAGCGCTTTTCTCCATCGTCAACCCGCTGTCGGGCGCGTTCATTTTCTTCGGCGCCACGCGCGAACTCGATCCGCGGGTGCGCGCGCAAGTGTCGCGCTGGGTCGCGATCTACTCCTTCTGCATCGTGAGCGTATCGCTGTATGTCGGCGCCTATGTATTGAGTTTCTTCGGCATCTCCATTCCGGTGCTGCGGGTTGCCGGCGGCATCGTCGTTGCCGCTGCCGGCTGGCGCATGCTGAACGAGCCGGACGCCACCGAGCAGCGCCGCAGCGAGACGCCCAGCCCACGCTCGATCGATGTGCCGCCAAGCCGCCTGGCCTTCTATCCGCTCACCATGCCGCTGACCACCGGGCCCGGCACGATCTCAGTGGCGATATCCTTAGGCGCCAACCGACCCCGCGGCTTCCATGCCTCCTCGCTCGAATTCTTCGTCGAAACACTGGCTGCGGTGGCGCTGCTCTCGGGTCTGGTATACCTTTTTTATCGAAACTCGGCTCGCCTCGCCGGATTGATGGGCGTAACGGGAACTACCATCGTGGTGCGGCTGTCGGCGTTTCTGTTGTTCTGCATCGGCATACAAGTATTGTGGAATGGTGCGGCGGAACTCCTGGGCTCACTGCCGCTCGCCCCAGTCGGCGAGAGTTAAAAAAGATAACCAAAGGTAGAATTTTATGAACAATGGATTCGATCGCCGACAATTCCTGGTCGGCACCACCGGCGTCTTGTCGATGACGCTGCTGCCGCATGCCTTGCCGGCCGCTTCCATTACCCCCTCCCACTCCGCCGCGACGCCTCCGGTGGCGCGTATCGACGTCGTTCACGACACCTACTTCGGTGAAACGCTGAGCGACCCGTACCGCTGGATGGAGAACGATAAGGACCCCGAGTGGTTGCCGTACCTGAAGGGACAGAACGACTACACCCGCGCCGTACTCGACAAGCTGCCGACGCGCACCTCCCTGCTCAAGCGCATTCAGCAACTCTCCGGCGACACCGTGGCAACCAGCCGCGTGCAGCGCGCCGGTGGCATGATCTTCTTCACGCAGCGGCCCAAGGGCGCGGACAATTTCAAACTGTTCGTGCGTCAGGGAGCGCAGGGCCCCCAGCGGGTGTTGGTCGATCCCACCCTGACCGGCGGCACACAGGGCCATGTATCGCTCGACTGGTGGCGGGCATCACCCGACGGCCGGCATGTCGTGTACGGCCTATCGAAGAACGGCAGCGAGGATTCCCTGCTGCACATTCTCACGGTTGCCGACGGCGGGTTGTTGACCGAACAAATCCCCAACACTCAGGACGCCAATCCCCAGTGGCTCGATGACAGCAGCGGCTTCTTCTACAACCAGCTCACCGGTGCGGTCGATACGCCGGAACGATTTCTTGACAGTCAGGCACGCTTCCACCGCTTAGGGTCCGATCCGAACTCTGATCCCGTGCTGATGAAGCGCGGGCTCGTCGCTGGGATCGATTATGACAAGATCCAATCCCCCAACATCGTCACCTTCCACGGCGCCCATCACGCCATCCTGCTGCTCAGTGATGTGCGTCCCGAAGCGCGCGCCTATATCGCGCTGCTGACCGACATCATTGCCAAGCGCGCGAAGTGGGTTCCCGTCGCCACGTTCGACGACGAAGTCACTGACTTCGATCTGAACGGCGAGGATCTGTACCTGTTGATCAACAAGAGTACGCCCCGTGGACGTCTGGTCAAGACCTCGGCCGCGGCGCCCAATATTGCAACCGCCGTCGAAATCGTAACGCAGGGTCCCTTCGTCATCGAGGGCACGGCGCGCGCCCGCGATGGCCTGTACTTGCAAATCATGGACGGCGGCATCAGCCGTCTGCACCGCCTAGGGACCGACGGCAAAGTGACTGACCTTGCCATGCCCTTCGACGGCACCATCGGATCGATCTATACGGTGGCCAGCGAGGAAGGTGCCCTCATTTCCCTGACGGGCTGGCTGACACCCGCGGGCATCTACTCTGTAGATACCGCCGGCCGAGTACAAGACACAGGCATCACGCCCAAGCCGGCCATCGACGTCAGCGCCTACGAAGCCAAACGCTTTTTCGCGACCGCCAAGGACGGAACTAAAATCCCGTACTCGCTGATTTACCGCAAGGGTTTGAAGCTCGACGGCAGCGCGCCTACCTGGATTTCCGCATACGGATCCTACGGAATCGCCGCGTACACGCCGGCCTTCGCCGGGCGATCTCTGGCGCTGGTCGATGCCGGCGGCATCGTCGGCTACGCCAATGTGCGCGGCGGCGGCGAATACGGCCGCGAATGGCACAAGGCCGGCCAGCTCGCGAACAAACCCAACACCTGGCGCGACCTGATCGCCGTGTGCGAAGAGCTGTGCGCCAAGAAGTACACCTCGCCGCAACATCTCGCGATCGGCGGGCGCTCCGCGGGAGGCATCACCGTCGGCCGCGCCATGACCGAACGGCCCGATCTATTCGCTGCCGTCACCGACGGTGTCGGCTGGTCCAATCCTCTGCGCTACATGGTGGAGCAAAACGGTTATGGCGAGGAACCCGAATGGGGCGTCATCACCGAAGCGGCAGGGTATCGAGCGCTGAAGGGCATCGACAGCTACCAAGCCGTGAAAGACGGCGTTGCCTATCCGGCGGTGCTGCTCACCACCGGCGTCACCGATCCGCGCGTCGCCCCCTTCCACATCGCGAAAATGACCGCCCGGTTGCAGGCCGCCACCCGTTCCGGCAAACCCATCCTACTGCGCGTCGACTACGACGCCGGGCACGGCATCGGCTCCACTCGATCCCAGCAGGACCGGGAGGCCGCCGACACCTACGCGTTTCTGCTCTGGCAGTTACGCGGCTAACGCGCGCCCAAGTAAATCACGCCTTCCTTCATGACTAGCACGGGATGCTCGGTCGCGTGCATGTCGCTCAAGGGATTGCCGGCGACCGCCACGATGTCCGCAAACTTTCCGGCGGTCAGCGTACCCGTCTGATCCGCGATCCCCAATAAATCGGCGCCGTTCGCGGTGCCTGCGAGCAGCACTTGCGCGGGCGCTAAACCATTCTTCGCCATCAAGGAGAACTCGCGCGCGTTCAAGCCATGCGGCTCAACTCCGGCATCCGTTCCCATGGCCATCGGCACGCCGATTTTTACCGCATGCTGGAACATCTGCTGCGCTTGCGCCGCGGCGGCTCGCGCCTTGACGGCAATGGCGGGCGGGAAGGTGTCCAGATGCTCGCCCACCCAAGCGCCGGCGAACAGGGTCGCTACGAGGTACACATGCTTCTTCTTCATTTCCAGCAACGTGTCATCCTGCAGGAAGCTGCCGTGCTCGATCGAATCAACTCCGGCGGCAATGGCCATCTTCGCAGCACGATCGCCGTGACAATGCGCGGCAACCTTGCGGCTCCAGGCATGGGCCTCCGACACGATCGCGTTCATTTCTTCCTGGGTCAGCTGCACATTGTCCACGGGATCCGACAGCGACAGCACCCCGCCCGACGGCATGAACTTAATGACGTCGGCGCCGAACTTGATTTGCAAGCGCACGGCGGCGCGGCACTCGTCGGGGCCATTGCACACGCCCTGCTGGATTCCCGCCAGCGCAATGCGCTGCGGCGGGTAGGGATCTTGATCGGCATGACCGCCGCTTGCCCCCACCGCATAGTTGGACACCAACATGCGCGGACCCGGCACCTGTCCGGCATTGATGGCATTGCGCATGCCGAGCGCCACGTAGTCGGTCGAGCCCAAGTCGCGCACGGTGGTAATTCCCGCCTCCAGAGTGGCCTTGGCATAGTGCGCGCCGTACAGCGCCTGCTCGGCGGGAAAACGCATGATGCCGTCGAACCAGTCGTGATACCAGTTCGGGCTCGACTCCTCGGACAGATGCACATGCGCGTCGATGAAGCCGGGCATCAGCGTCGCGTCGCCCAGGTCGATGACCCGCGCGTCGTCGGGGATTTTCGCATCGCTGCCTACGGCCAGGATCTTGCTTCCCGATACCACCACCACGCCGTGCTCCACCAGCTTGCCCGACACCGAATCAAACAGATGCGCCGCCTTGAGCGCGATGGGCCGAGTTGCCTCGGCAGCTGCATCCGCAAGAATTGGCTGCGCCAAACATTGCGCGGCAATCGCCGTCGCCGCTGCCAGTACCCAGGAATTGACCTTACTATTCCGCGTCATCGTCCCATCCCTCGATTCAGTGTGGACGCGCAGAATAACCTACAATTCCGTCCAGAGCCGCACCAATTCATTCCCAAAATGCGAGCGTACTCTCGCACTTTGCAACAATCCGACGCAAGCAGAGTAAGCTAACGGCAGAGCTCGCTAACCACCCCCAAGGTCTGTATGAATGCGATTCCGATTCGCTTAAGTATCTTGGCTTGCGCTTGCGCTGCACTCAGTCTCTTGGGGACAATAGCGACCGCGAACGAATCCATGACCGCACAGGCCGTTAAGATCGCAGTATTTGATTTTGAGCTTGACGATTTAAGCGCCGCAGAAGTGATCCTAGGGCAAAGTAGGACGAG
>JAYTXS010000123.1:0-5266 GCA_043742845.1 Gammaproteobacteria bacterium | reverse complement strand
TTCGAGTTGTCCGCGAATAGTGGGGGAGGCAAAGAATCGCAAACCGTTGACGAACATCCTGCTGTTCATGTAACCGTCGCGGTCGGATAGTCCGGGAATTCGATCGGGTGGCAGCATTGCGCGGCCGTCCGCCAGCACGACGTGCAGGCCGACACGCAAGAGAGGCAGCGAGCGGGCCCGCCGGATGGCGTCGGCGGCGGCGGGTGCCGCGACCATCAGGCTCGCCGCGCTAAGAATGCCCTCGTGACTGGCGCGCTCTACGGCCTCATTGACCGCTTCGTGCAATCCGAAGTCATCCGCCGTAACGATCAGGAATTTTTCGTCAAGCTTCGCGGGCATGCAGTCGGAAAACTCCGCGTTGCCGCAGGCTCAAGTTACCTCTTCCGCCATCGAGTCCGTCCTCACCGCAGCACCTGCATCCAGCAGCACCTGCTCGAGCACTGCGAGATACTCAACGTAGCGCCTCCGGCCCAACGCGCTGATGCGGCAAAACGTCTGCGGCCTGTTGTTTTGCACGCCTTTGGTTATCGCAATGAGTTTTGCGTCTTCCAGCACCTGCAAATGACGGTTGAGGTTGCCATCCGTAAGCGCGCACAGCTGTTTCAAATCAACAAACAATAATCCCTTGGAATGGGTCACGAGCGAAGTAAGGACGCTGAGTCGTGCTCGTTCGTGAATGACACGGTCCAGCCCATCATAGGCGAAACGTGGGCTGGGACCCTTCTTGCTGTCGTGTTTACTCATGTGCTTCCCCATATCCGAACTGCAGCACGGCCGCGACCATGAGTTGCCCCACTCCGAATGGAATGCCCATCAACCACGGCGAAAGTGTCCGCGTCACGCCGGCTGCGCCCAAGCAAAATAATCCCGCCACCAGATACCACACGCCTACGATGAACATCTGCCGCGGAAGAAATCGGCAAGATGCGAACACCCCCAAGCTGAACACCAGTTGCCATAGTCCAGGCAGCATCCAACATTCTTGCGGTGCAATTCTCGCCAACACCACGGTGAGCAGCGATCCGACCATCAAGGAAGGAAGGAACTGCTCCACCGCGGACTGAATCATTTCCCGGGCAAATCCGCGGTGCACGCGTCGCGCGCGTGTAAAGGTCTCTACGCTGCTCATCAGCAACGACACGGCCGCGGTTCCCGCCCAAACTGCGAGCCAAATAGAAAGGTCGCTGTTGGCATGCCTACTCATCAATTGCGACTGGCAGGCCGCGACCAGCAGCGCCAGTACACCGGATGCCGCTATGGATGCCGGACCATAGCCGCGGAATTCTGTGCCGCGCGCTACGTGACTGCGGATGGAATGGATCTCGGCCAGCGCTTCCTGCAACTCTTTCATGCGAACCTCACGTTTGACTTACTTTGCAATACAAAGTACAAGATGCCGCAATATATTGATGTTCAGTTTCTAGAAGCGCTATACGGAATACCCGAAAGGAGCACCTTGGTCAACCCATGCTTTGTATCGCCGCGGCAGGACAGGCCGCGTGCCCGGTCGAGTGCACTGCGAACGGTGGCCTTTGCGCTGGCATCCTCGACGCTGGGCTTGCTGATGCTACTGCCCTCCATGGCGCGCGCCTCCGGCCTCGATCATCGTGTCACCAAGGACACCGGCGGCCTCTACAGCCTGCAGGACGCGGTTCCCGTGTCTCTGTCGCTGCTGGCCGTGGGATGCGCATGGTGGCAAGGAACCGAGGATCGACTCGGTAGGACCTGCTGGGAGGCGGGAGAGGCGGCGTTTGGCAGCGCCGTAGCAACTGAGGGACTGCAATTCATCACGGGGCGGCAATCCCCCTCCGCGACCGGCGACCCCAATAAATGGTTCAGCGGCGGCAAGGGCAGCTTTCCCAGCACCCACGTCTCCGTAACGACGGCCGCGGTTACCCCGTTCATCTACCAATACATTCATGAGCAGCCCCTCGTGGCAGCGCTAGCATTGTTGCCGATGTATGAAATGGTCGCTCGCGTCAAGGCACGCGAACACTGGCAGACGGATGTGATTGCCGGCGCCGCACTCGGTTTTGCCGTCGGCGCGTACGAAGCTCATCGCAACAATCCGCTGGTCTTTTCCGTGCTGCCGGGCGGTGCCTACATCGGATTTCACCATTCGTTCTAAGTACTGAGGAGTGGCCGTCGAGCGCTGCGCTTTCGCATCCGCGGCGCAGCGGGAAAGGGTCGGCTCACATACGGTGATCCCGCGAGTCCAAAACGCCAGGGCTGATCAACGGCCTTGGAGATTCCGATGCGCGGTCCCCGCGCCACTGGGACCCGGCCGGCGCCTGGCGTGAGACTGAACGGCGCTCGATCGACACGCTTCCCACTCAGCGCGTGAGTGATGCCCAAGGCCTGTCCGAGCTTGCCTGGCCCGGAGCACAGCGATCGCAGTTCCTGCTGCCGCCGGCGGTGAATCATCGCCGCAATGCCGGTCGTCGGTTCTAGGGCGCGAATCAGCACTCCCGCGCCATGCCCCGCTTCGCGGCAAACGAAATTGAGGCACCAATGGATACCGTAAGACAGGTAGATGTAGGCGCGGCCAGGGGGTCCGAACATCACCTCATTGCGTGGCGTCGGACCTGAAAAACTGTGGGATGCGGGATCTTGCCGGTCATACGCTTCGGTCTCGACGATGATGCCGCCGACGCCATCCACCAGCAGCGTCATCCCGATCAAGTCGCGGGCTACTTGGGGCGAGTCCCGCGCGAAGTCGATTCCCCTCAATCGTGCAACGCCTGATGCACCTGCTGCACGCAAGCCGACCCCTCCGCCGTCACGCCAAAAACATCTGAACTTCATCGATGAAGCAGCAGCTCAAATGAACCCAGGTGTCACCCATGGCACGACACTCGTCGCAGCCATCGCTGCTCGGCGTCACGGCTTTCACCGATCCGAGATGCGTGCATTGCGGATGATTCTTAGACACGTTCGTTTGCCTCCTGCTCCTGGACGGTATTGATGGCGTCCGGCGTTGCCTCCAGCCGCGCTTCCGGAATGGGCTTGCCGCTCACATCCGAAAACCCATACGTGCCTTCCTCGATCTTGCGCAATGCACGCTCGACTCGGGATAAGCGCTCGATGTCGCGGCTCACCAGATTCCCTTCGGTTTCCAGCAGCGCGAGTTTTTGTGCGTCGTCTTCATACTCGTGGGCTTCTGCGAGCGCTGAGCTTTTCAGGCCAGCCTCTTCGCCCTCTCCAGAATCCGCAGTCTTTTGCAGTTGCTCGCGGAGCTTCATCAATTGCCGCCGTTTGCCATCGATAAATGCTGGGTCGAATCTCGCGCCGTTAATGGTCATAGTGTGCCGTCTCCTGCCCGATTGATTGGATTGATCTATCATCCTAACCCGAACTTTGCCCGCGTTGGGTGCTCTAAGCCGAAACCAAACCTTAAGATCGTGGAGGTCTTATATCTCATGCAGTTGCGCAGCCGGCCGCTCATTTTGGCAATCCTCCTGGCGACGTTCGCCAAGGCCGACCCGGCGCCGTTTGACCTTGCGGGACCCACGCTTGACGTCAAAGTGATGCGCGGCTCGGCCACGCTGCCCGCCTCTGAAGTGCCGAATCTGGCGGTGGGGGACCGGGTCTGGATCAAGGCCGATATGCCGGCCACACAATCCGCTCATTATTTGCTCGTGGCCGCCTTCCTGAGCGGTTCCACCAATCCGCCGCCGGAGAGTTGGTTCTTCCCCTGCAAGACCTGGACCGGCAACTGCGCGCGCGACGGACTATCGGTGACCGTGCCGGAGGGTGCGCAACAAGTGCTGGTATTTCTTGCGCCGGCTACGGGTGGTGACTTCAAGACATTGGTGAGCGCCGTACGAGGCCGACCCGGCGCATTTGTGCGCACATCGCAGGATCTCAATCAAGCGGCGCTGGATCGTGCTCGTTTGGAGCGTTATCTGTCGGCGATCCGTTCCATCAGTAGCGCCGACTCATCGAAGCTCGGCGAAGCCGCTCCGCTGTTGTCCCGAAGCCTGGCCATCAAGGTCGATGAAAAATGCCTGGATAGAATCCCTGAGCTGCAAGCGCCCTGCTTGATGCAGGGGCGTGAGTCGCTCATTTTAAACGACGGGCACAGCACCTCGATCGTTGAGGCGCTGACCACAGGTCCGGGCAGCGACTTGGCGATGGAGGCAAGCTATACGCCACAGTTGAGTTATGGCTATTACAGCCCCTACATCGCGTCGGTTCTGGACATTGCGCGGATACTCGATTCCTTCCGTACCGCGCGCTATCAGTATATTCCCGCTCTCGCATCGCAGGCCGGCGATAAGCTGCTGCTGACATTGAACACCGCGCCGTCTTTTCATAGCCCGATGTCGGTGCTGGTGGTGGCGCTGCCCGCGGTCGAAACGGCTCAGCCGCCTCCCTTGCACGCGGTGAATCCCAAGGAAATTTACTGCGGCGGCAGAAGTGTTCTGGTGCTGCCGGTGGACGGCGCACCCTTGGTGTTTTCTACAAATTTCGCTCACGACGTGACCTTGAGCCTGACCGGCAAGGACGGCAGGAATATCGACCTGCCTGCCGCCGCCGATGCGATGCAGGGCGGTTATGTCGTCGACACCTCGACATTGCGCTCCGCTCCGTTGAGTGACAGCGTGCACGCCTCTTTGCAGGGCTATTGGGGATTTGATCGCTATCGCGGCCCCAGTTTTGTGCTGATGAATTCCCATGCGGCTACCTGGGAACTTGCGTCAGGGGACGAAGACGCCCTGGTGGTCGGTCGGCAAGACACCGTTCACTTGCAGGCCGACAGCGTCAGCTGCGTCGACGGCGTCATGTTGAAAGACCCCGGCGGTAAGGAGCTGAAGGTCGAATGGAAAACCGTCAAAGCCAACGAAATCGAAGTGAAGCTGCCGCTTCATGAAGCCAAGCCCGGTGCCATGAGCCTATGGGTAACCCAAAACGGAGTAACCCAGCCGCAACCTGTGCCATTACAAACCTATTACGAGGCCGGTCATTACGACGGTTTCGCGATGCACTCAGGCGATGCGCAAGGCGTGCTGCGCGGCACGCGGCTGGATCAAGTCGTGGGTCTGTCAATCGGTAATATCGCTTTTGTGCCCGGCGAATTGACCTCCCGCAATGGCGGCGACGAGCTGCGCATGACGGCCCAGGACGCGCAAGCCGCGGCGACCCTCAAACAGGACCGAGCCGTGGGCGCGAAAGTCATGCTAAAGGACGGCCGCGTCTTGTCGCTGACCGCCTCGGTTGATGCACCGCGGCCCCGCGTGTTGCTGATCGGCAAGAACGTGCTGCC
>JAYTXS010000122.1:0-2213 GCA_043742845.1 Gammaproteobacteria bacterium | reverse complement strand
TTGACCCGTTGAGTTTGTTCGATGATGTCATCGTGCGGAGCAAACACCGTCAATGGCGGCTTTAAGCTCTTGAGCTTTTTCTCGATGGGGTATCCGCAGGCGGCACGAAACGCGGCACCCGGATTTGCCGCGAGCACATGCTCAACGAAGCGGCGATGAATGTCAGCGAGATCGTAGGGCGGTTGGCGAAAGGCAAAGCCGCCGCGCCAAGCGCCGAGCACATGGCCGCCCTCGGTCGCCGGCCTCAAAGGTTGCTCGCTGTACTTCTCCATCTGGCGTTGCTGCTCTTCCGCCGAAAACAACGGCATACCAACCGCGATAACCCGCCGTACCTGCGACCCCATCTGATGTGCGACCTCGATGGCCTCGATGGAACCGGTATGTATGCCCAAAATATCGACATCGCCGTTGATTCCTGCAGCCTTCAGCGTATCGACCGTGCCCTGAGCATACTGTTCCAGCGACAAGGCCCAAGGCGGCGCGTCGGAAAAGCCGTAACCCAGGCGGTCCGGCGCATGGGTAGGCCGTCCCAGTTTCTCCTGCAGCAATTCCCACATGGCACCGGAACGCGGCGACATGTGCAACAGCACCAACGGCACGCCCTTTCCTTCATTGCTGCGCAAATGCATTTGCCCAAAACGCGTCGGATATATTCGGCGCACCATTTAATTGACCTCCCAAAACGACTCGAGCAGCGGCGCCACCAAATCCGGTCTTTCGATGTGCAGCATGTGTCCGGCACCCGCGATGCGGGCAATTTCAATGTGCGGGAAAATCGCGTGAAAAGCGTCAGCCGTGCCGTCGGGCCCCAGTTTCTCCAGGTGATCCGACGCCTCGCCCACCAGCATCAACAACGGCGCGCGCAACTGACGCCAACACGCCTCTGCATCTTCGCGCTTGTACAAGATCGGATTCACCCTGTGATGGCGCGGATCGCCCGCGAGCCGCACCCGACCGTTGTCTTCGCGCTGGCCCCAGGCCGTTGCCACGAACGCCGCTTGCGCCGCGGAGTATCGTGGATACCGCAGGCGAATGATGCCGGCCAATTCGTCAAACGATGCATAGTCCTTGCGTGAAGGTTCGGCTTTCAATTGGTCCAGCCACTTGGCCAATCGGGCCGGCGCTTGGGCGGGTACGGTACGCGACAGTCCGAATCCTTCCAGATTGGCGATGCAGCGCACTCGGTCAGGGCGAATGCCCGCATACGAGCAGGCAATATTGCCGCCCATGCTATGCCCCACCAGACGAGCCGGCGTTCCCGGAGAGAGTTCATCTAGTAATGCGTCAAGATCGCCGAGATAGTCGGGAAACCAATAACCCTCTTGCGGCCACTGGCTGCGCCCGAAGCCGCGCCAGTCCGGTGCCACCAGTGGCCAATCGCGCTGCAAGGCATCCGCCAGGAATTGAAACGTCGCGCCGGCATCGAGCCAGCCGTGGAGCAGGAATATCGGCGGGACGGATCCCGAGGACGGCGGCCCCCAGCGCGTCAGATGAATGTCGATTCCGCGTACACGCAGAGTCTCGTGCCGCGGCGCGCGCAGCAACTGGTACGCCGCCACGCTATTCAATCAGTGCGTCATCCCGCTACCGATCAGTGCGCCGACTACCCCACCGACGAGCCCGCCGACTGCGGCAGCGGCGACCACTGCAAGAGCGCTCTGGGGAGGTTTGTTATTGTTCTGTGGAGTAACGCCGCCCGATCCCGTGCCCGACCCGGTTCCTGTCGAGGTTCCTGTCGAGGTTCCTGTCCCGGATCCAGTCCCCTTGCCGGTCCCTGATCCTGGCGGAGGGGACGGTTTATCTGGATTGTGTCCGTTTGGCATGTCCAACTCCTATGTTCTGAATGAGGTTACTTTCATACACGCAAGCCGCACTTCGCCGCAAGAGCCTCTAGTGTTTGCTGCCCAGTCGCACGAGGGCGCATGCTCCAAAGTATGACAGGTGATCGTATAGGCCCCTACCGAGTTCTGCGCACTTTGGGTGTCGGCGGTATGGGCGAGGTCTATCTCGCCGCCCGCGCCGACGCCCAATTCGATCAACTGGTGGCCATTAAGGTCGTTTACGGCGACTCGCGTGGGATTCAGTCGAGGTTGAAGATCGAGCGCCAGATTTTGGCGCAACTCGACCATCCCAACATCGCACATTTGTTGGACGGTGGTTCTTTGCAGGACGGCAACGCGTACATCGTCATGGAATACGTCGATGGGACGCCC
>JAYTXS010000121.1:0-7792 GCA_043742845.1 Gammaproteobacteria bacterium | reverse complement strand
GCGGATACGGCGCGCCGCATGGCCGATGTCTGAATCAGCAGGCTCATGCCGGTTCTCCCACGATGCGCACTTCGGTGTGCAGCGAAATCCCGTGAATTTCCCGTACCACGCGCTGCACGTGCAGGATCACGGCCTCCACCTCGGCGGCGCGCGCAGCGCCGTGATTGATGATGAAATTCGCGTGCTTTGCCGATACCGAGGCATCGCCGACTCGAAAGCCCTTGAGCCCGGCGCTTTCGATCAGGCGCGCCGCATGTTCGCCCGGTGGATTGGTGAATACCGAGCCGCAGCTCCATTCGCCGATGGGCTGCGTCTGCTTGCGCTTCTCCAGCAATTCGCGGATGGCTTCGGCGTTGACCCCCGGAGCGCGCCTGAACTCGAGCCGCGCCCCAATGAACCACTCGTTTTCAGGTCCCTTTACGCAGCGATAGCCGACCGTGTACTCGGCAGCCTGACGCGTGTGTCGCAGCCCCGCGCGATCCAGCACCTCGACTTCGATCACGTGCGGCCAAGTCTCGCCGCCCCACGCGCCGGCGTTCATCGCGAGTGCGCCGCCCAAGGTACCCGGAATGCCGGCCAAGAATTCCGCCGGTCCCATGCCCCATTTCACGCACTGCCGCGCGATGCGCGCGCAGGGCACACCGGCTTCTGCCCGGATGCGCGTGGCGCTAAGGCGCTCCAACGTGCCGAGCGCCCCATGAGTGGAAATCACCGCGCCGCGGATGCCGCCGTCGCGCACCAAGAGATTGCTGCCTAGGCCAACCCAAATCAATGGCATCTGCGGCGGCAGCTGACGAATGAAGGCAGATAAGTCCATGACATCGCGCGGCGTGAAGAATAAATCGGCCGGACCGCCGACGTGCCACGAAGTGTGCTTGGCCATCGAGACGTCGTGCAACACCCGGCTGCTGTACTCGGGCGACAGATCGGCGATACGCTGTGCGTTCACGCCGCATCTCCCGCCGCAAAGCGGCTCTTGAGATCCTGCGCCACGGCGCCGATGTTGCCGGCGCCCATGGTGAGCACCACATCGCCGTCATGCACCACCGCGCGCAGGCTGTCGGCGAGATCATCGACCCGCTCGACGAACACCGGCTCGATCAGACCTCGTGAGCGCACGGCGCGGCAGATGGCGCGGCCGTCCGCCCCCGCGATGGGCGCCTCACCGGCGCCGTACACCTCGGCGACCAGCAGCACATCGCAGTCGCCGAGCACGCGTCCGAAGTCATCGAGGAGATCGCGCGTCCTGGAGTAGCGATGCGGCTGAAAGACCAGCACCAGGCGCCGCGTCGGCCAGCCCTGCCGCACCGCATCCAGCGTGGCTGCTACCTCGGTCGGATGATGCCCGTAGTCATCGACGATGAGCGCACGGCCACCCGGCCACTGGATTTCGCCGAGCTGCTGCAGCCGTCGATCGATGCCCTGAAAATTAGCCAAGGCGTGCTGAATCGCGGCGGCGGGAATGTCGAGCTCAGTGGCCACGGCCACGGCCGCGAGCGAATTCAAGACATTGTGCCGGCCCGGCAAATTGATGGTGATGGCCAGCGGCCCATGACCCGCGCGCAACACCGAATAGCGTGACTGCAGCCCGTCGCGCACCACGTCGACCGCGCGAATATCGGCCTCCGGCGCGAAGCCGTAGGTGACGAAGGGTCGCGCCACGGTCTCCAGAATGCCCTGCACCTGCGCATCGTCGCCGCACAGTACCGCGAGTCCGTAGAACGGCAAATTGTGCAGGAAATCGACAAAGCTCTGCTTGAGGCGCGAGAAATCGCCTTCGTGCGTCGTCAATTGGTCGTTGTCGATATTGGTGACGATGGCAATCATTGGCTGCAGGTGCATGAAAGAGGCGTCACTCTCATCCGCTTCCGCCACGAGATAACGACCGGCGCCGAGCCGGGCGTTGCTGTCGGCACTCTTTAAGCGGCCGCCGATGACGAAGGTGGGATCCAATCCGCCTTCAGCGAGCACACTCGCCACCAGGCTGGTGGTCGTGGTCTTGCCATGCGTACCGGCCACCGCGATCGAATAGCGAAAACGCATGAGCTCGCCCAGCATTTCCGCGCGCGGCACCACCGGAATGCGCTTCGCCAGCGCCGCCGCGACTTCCGGGTTGGTTCGATTGACGGCGCTCGACACCACCACCACATCGGCGTCGCCCAGCTGCTGCGCCGTGTGGCCGATGAAAATCGTCGCACCCAGACGCGCGAGGCGCTGCGTGACTGGATTGGCCTTGAGGTCCGATCCCTGTACCGCATAGCCCAAGTTGAGCAGCACCTCCGCAATACCGCCCATGCCACTGCCGCCGATGCCGACCAGGTGGATACGGTTGATGCGACGCATACGGTCATCCAAACGCGTGCGGATGTTGAGGCGCACCGTATCGCTCATGGGCGCGATGTCGCTCATGCGTGAGCTCCGGCCGCCATGCACAGATCCGCGAGCCGTGCTGCCGCATCGATGCTGCGCGAGCCGCGGGCAGCTTCGGCCATGGTGAGAAGGCGCGTTCGGTCGGCGACCAGTGCGCTGATGGCGGCTCCCAGCCGCTCCGGCGTCAGGTCGCGCTCCTGAATGACTTGCGCGGCGCCACTTCGCACCATGACTTCGGCGTTCTTGGTTTGATGATCGTCCGTGGCCATCGCGAAAGGCACGAAAATGGCGCCGACCCCGGCGGCCTGCAGTTCGGCAACGGTCATGGCGCCGGCGCGGCACACCGCGAGGTCTGCCCAGGCATAGGCTGCGGCCATGTCGTCGATGAAGGGCAGCACCTCGGCCTCCACGCGGGCCGCCGCGTAGGCCGTGCGTGCCGCCTCCACTCCCCGTTCGCCGGTTTGATGGCGCACCCACGGCCGGTTTTCGGGTGCTACCTGAGCGAGCGCCTGCGGTACCACCGTGTTGAGGCGCAGCGCTCCTTGGCTGCCGCCGAGCACCAGTAGGCGAGACCCGCCGCGGCCGGCGAATCGCAGCGCGGGCACGGGCAGCGCGGCGATGTCGGCGCGCACCGGGTTGCCGATGGTTTGCGCAGCGACTTTGGGACCAAAGCTCCCGGGGAACGCCTCGAGCACCTGTCCAGCGAAGCGCGCCAACCAGCGATTGGTCATGCCGGCAATGGCATTCTGCTCGTGAATCAGCAGCGGAATTCGCAGCAACCACGCCGCGATTCCGCCCGGCCCACTGACATAGCCGCCGGCGCCCAGCACCGAGCGCGGTCGCACCCGCCGCAGCACACGGATCGCTTGCGCCAGGGCGTTGGCAATGCGCAGCGGCGCGAGCAATTTTTGTTTCAAGCCTTTGCCGCGGATGCCGCCGATCTTCACCCATTCGATAGGGAAGCCGTTGGCCGGCACCAGCCGCGCCTCCATGCTGCCGGGTACCCCCAGCCACACCACGGCAACACCGCGCTCGCGTAGCACCTTGGCGACCGCGAGTGCGGGAAATACGTGGCCGCCAGTCCCTCCCGCCATGATGAGTACGGGGCGGCCAACCGCGGGGCGGCCAACCGCGGGGCGCCCAACCGCCGGGCCGCCGCTCATCGCGCACTCCCGGGTATGCGCATCACCGCGGAGCGCGAGCTGCATTTCACTTCGTGATAGATCCGCAGCACCACTCCCAGCCAGGCCAGGCTCACCAACAAACTGCTGCGGCCGTAACTGAGAAGCGGCAGCGTCAGGCCCTTGGTCGGCAGCACGCCCATATTGACGCCGATGTTCACCATCGCTTGCAATCCCAACCACACCCCGAAGGCCAGCGCCACATAGGACTGAAATCGCAGGCCCGCCTGCGCCGCCATGCGCGAAATTTGAAACGCGCGCCACACCAACGACATGAACAGAGCGATCACGCCCAGTACGCCAAACAGGCCCAATTCCTCGGCCAGCACGGCGAACACGAAGTCGGTGTGCGCCTCGGGCAAATAAAATAATTTTTGCACACTGCTGCCGAGGCCCACGCCGAACCAAGAGCCGCGGCCGATGGCGATCAGCGACTGCGTCAATTGAAAGCCGCCTTTGAAAGGATCATCCCAGGGATGCAAGAACCCGGTGAGACGCTTCAGCCGATAGGCCGAGGTCAGCGCCAACACCGTGAATGCCAGCGTCGCCGCCGAGACCAGCAGCACCACGTAGCGCAAGCGCGCGCCGGCCACGAACAGCACGGCAAAGCCGGTGGCGAACAGCACCGTGGTGGCGCCGAAATCCGGTTCGGCCAGCAACAGCACTGCGGCGACGGCCAACAGACCGACGGGTTTGGCGAGTCCCGGCAGAGTAGTCTCGAGCTCGGTGCGTTTGCGCACGCAGTAACTGCACACCCAGGTCAGCACCAGCACCTTCGCAAGCTCCGACACCTGAAAATTGACCGGCCCCACGCGCAGCCAGCGGCGCGCGCCGTTGACGGTGGCGCCGATGCCCGGAATCAGCACCAGCAACAGCAACAGCAGCCCCAGGCACAACAGCACCAGGCTGTACTTGTCCCACAGTTCGGTCGGCACTCGCGTGACCACCCAGGCGAACAGCAGTCCGGCGAATCCAAACACGAACTGGCGCTGGAGGAAGTAGAACGGATTGCCGAGATCGCGCGCAGCGATGGCCATCGACGCGGAAGTGACCATGATCAGGCCGACCAGCAGCAATCCGGCGACCAACCCCAGGGTGACGTAGTCCCATGCGAACGGCATGCGCTCACGCGCCCGCATTCCATAGGACATGGTGGCGGTGGTCATGTGGCTACGCCCGGCAGACTGCGGACCGCAGCGGCAAACACATCGCCGCGCTCTGCATAGTCGCGAAACATGTCGAGGCTGGCGCAAGCCGGCGACAGCAGCACCGTGTCGCCCGCGCGGGCCGCGCGCGCCGCCGCACTCACGGCCGCTTGCATCGACCCGGCGCGCTCGACGCCGCAGACGCCCGCGAGCGCCGCCGCCAACAGCGGTGCATCCTGACCGATCAACACCGCGTGGCGCACCTTACCGCGAAAGGCTTGCGCCAACGGCGCGAAGTCCTGGCCCTTGCGCTGCCCCCCGCCAATCATCACCAAAGGGCCCTGCATGCCGCTGACCGCAGCAATGGCCGCGCCTACATTGGTTCCCTTCGAGTCATCGATGAAACGTACGCCTGCCACTTCCGCGATCCATTCGCAGCGATGCGCCAGACCCGGGAAAGACTCGAGGGCCTCGATCATTCTGGCCCTGGGCAGACCGACGGCGTCGCCCAACGCCAGGGCGGCGAGCGCGTTGGCGGCATTGTGCAAACCACCGATCTTCATGCGCGCCACATCCAGCAATTCTTCGCCGCGATGCGCAAGCAAGCTGCGTGTTCCTTTGCGCAGCAGCGAATAATCCGCGCCGCCTCTGGCCGCAGCGGCGGCCGCCGCATCGGAGCCTGCCGCGTCGACAGTGGAAAAGGTCACGATTCGTGCCGCAGGACTGCGCGCCATCACCGCCGCTCGCATGGCTGCCACCAGCGGATCATCGGCATTCAACACGACGGTCGCGGCCTTCACGAAAATCCGCGACTTGGCGAGCGCGTACGCCGCCACCGACGGATAACGATCCATATGATCAGCCGAGACGTTGAGAACCGCGGCGGCCTGCAATTGCAATGAGGACGTGGTCTCCAACTGAAAGCTCGACAGCTCCAGCACATACAGGTCGGGAACCGGCTGCTCCAGCAAGTCGAGCGCCGGAACGCCCAGATTGCCGCCGGCGAGCACGCGCCGCCCCGCTGCGGCGGCCATGCGCGCCACCAGGGTCGTCACCGTACTCTTGCCGTTGGTGCCGGTGATGCCGACCACCGGCGCGTGCACCTGGCGCGCGAATAGCTCGATGTCGCCCAACACTTCGATGCCGCGCTCACGCGCGGCGCGAGCGATAGGCTCGTCCAGCGACAGCCCAGGAGACATCAACACTTGGGTGGCATCGTCGAGCAGCGACAAATCGAAACCCCCCAGGCGCAGCTCGACCGAATTCGCCAGATCGCCCAAGTCCTCCAGCCCCGGCGGCGTGCGGCGCGAGTCGGTGGCGCTCACCGCGACGCCGCGCTTCGAGAGGTAGCGCAGGCACGAGGCGCCCGTCTTGCCGAGACCGACTACGACGCTGTGCATCAGCGCAACTTCAAGGTCGCAAGACCCGTCAACACCAGCACGAAGCTGATGATCCAGAAGCGCACGATCACTTTCGGTTCCGCCCACCCTTTGAGTTCAAAATGATGATGGATGGGCGCCATACGGAATATGCGTTTGCCCGTCAGCCTGAACGACGCCACCTGCAAAATCACCGACACAGTCTCGAGCACGAATACGCCGCCCATGACGAACAGCACGATTTCCTGGCGCACGATGACGGCCAGGGTGCCGAGCGAGGCGCCGATGGCGAGCGCGCCGACATCACCCATGAACACCTGTGCCGGATAGGAGTTGAACCACAGAAATCCCAGACCCGCTCCCACCAGGGTGGCGCTGACTATGAGCGTCTCACCGACGCCGGGGATGTAGGGAATCTGCAAGTAGGTCGCAAACTTGATGTTGCCGGTGACATAGGCGAATACGCCGAGCGCCGCAGCCACCATCACCGCCGGCATGATGGCGAGCCCGTCCAGGCCGTCGGTCAGATTCACCGCATTGCTGGTGCCGACGATGACGAAGTAGGACAGCGCGACGAATGCGGCGGTGGACATGGGCACTGCCACGGTCTTGAAGAAAGGCACGTACAGCGAGGTCTCGGCCGGGGATAACCGCAGGTGATGCAGCGTCATGATGGTCGCCAGCCCGACCACGGATTGAGCCAGGTACTTGTAGCGCGCCGCCAGGCCTTTGGAATTGCCCACCACCAGCTTCAAATAATCGTCGTAGAACCCGATCAAACCGAAGCCCAACGTGGTGGCCAAAAGAATCCACACGAAGCGGCTGGACAGATCGGCCCAGAGAAGGGTGCCAAGCACCATGGCCACCAGAATGAGGCCGCCGCCCATGGTAGGAGTGCCCGATTTTTGCAGATGCGATTTCGGACCATCGCTGCGCACCTGTTGCCCGATCTGGTAGCGGGAGAGGAGTGCGATCATCACTGGGCCGATCGCGAGAGCCAGCGCCAGCGCGGTGACCGCTGCGAGAATTCCGCGCAGCGTCAGGTACTGAAACACGTGAAAGCCACTGTAGAACCGAGCCAGGTATTCGGTGAGCAATAAGAGCATGCGCTAGTTCGCTCCGCCGGTGAGCGCCTGCACCACGCGCTCCAGCCGGTTGACGCGGGAACCCTTGATGAGCACGGTCACGCCCGGGGCCAGCTCCGACTTCAAGCGGCGAGTGAGGGAATCGGCATCCGCGAACCATTCAGCCCCTGACCCAAAGGTCTCGACCGCCCGGGAGCTCTGGGGACCCAATGCGAACAAGCGCTTGATGCCGCAGGCGCGAGCATAAGTGCCCATGTGTGCGTGACTGTTTTCAGCGAACTCGCCGAGCTCGGCCATGTCGCCCAGCACCAGCCAAGTCGGGCCCGGCAACGCGCGCAGAACTTCGAGGCCGGCGCGCACCGAGCTCGGATTGGCATTGTAGGAATCATCGATCACCCAGCTACCGCGCGTCCCCGCCTTGAGTTGCAGCCGGCCGGCGACGGCGCGAAAATCGCTCAGGCCCGCCGCGATCTGCTCCAGTGACGCACCCGCCGCCGCCGCCGCCGCTGCGGCCGCCAGTGCGTTGCCGATATTGTGGGCGCCGCCCGCCTTGAGCGTGATCGGACGAACTCCCAGCGGACAGTGCAGCGTGAAGCGCGTGGCGAATTCGCCGCGCTCGATCGACAACTGCG